>DBLW01000092.1:16575-19551 GCA_002298075.1 Bacteroidales bacterium UBA714
ATGACAAGCCCGTCATAGGCCGGCCTTATATTCTCCGGCAGAGACTCTTCAAGAATCCCGTGACAAGGCAGCTGGTGAGACATATGCGTCAGCCAGCTGTGCCTTGCACCTACCCTCCGGGCTACTGCGACTGCCTCCTCTATGCTGAAATGCGAGATGTGCCTGCCGCTTCTTACACAATTGATTACGAAATGGTCAAGCCCCCGCAGCTTCCCGAATTCTTCCTCCGGAATCATATTCATGTCAGTGCAATAGGCAATGTTCCCGAAGCGGAAGCCAAGGACAGGAAGTTTGTAATGCATACCTCTTATCGGGATGATGCTGACGATCCTTGGCTTTTCCGTTGAAGCTGAGTCCGTTCCCACATGCACGTAGCCCTTTCCGGAATGCCATTCAAGCCTGTCCGTGCCGCATGAGCCGGATACATTGAAAGGGGAGTTGCAGATTTCATGCACATTCCACTCAGGTGCGCCCGGGTATTTCTTTTCCGCAAACGCATAAGAATACTCCTGCCGGAGAGACTCCTCGACATATTTCTCGCAATAAATCTGCACAGGACGCTTTTCTGTATAATTGAACGCACGTATGTCGTCAAGTCCTCCCGTATGGTCCTTGTGGTTGTGCGTCAGCAGTATGGCATCAACATGCGACACATTCTCCCGAAGCATCTGCTGCCTGAAGTCCGGGCCCGCGTCTATGAGTATCCTAAGTCCCCCGTAATCAACGAGTGCGCTCGAACGCAGCCTCTTGTCGCGCTGGTCGCGGCTTGCGCACACCTCACAGCCGCAGCCTATCATCGGGATGCCCTGCGATGTGCCTGTCCCGAGAAATGTAAGCCTCGCCCCTTCTGTCATATCGTAACTTCCGTAATTTTTCCTATCAGCTCCGGGTCATATGGTCTGGACACCCTTATGTAGTTTTCGGTATATCCCTCCATCATCCCGTTCTTGTCCGTGCTCTCGAAAAGTACATGCCCGGTCACTCCGCGGTTCTGCTCCAGGAACTCTTCATGCAGCTTTGCGCTCAGCTCCTCGAGCATCTGCACCCTGCGTGTCTTTATGCTGTCCTGCACCTGGTCCTTTCTCGCGGCAGCCCTTGTGCCAGCCCGCCTTGAATACGGGAACACATGGATGAATGCCGGCTTCACCACCTTGCCCAGGAAATCATATGTCTCCATGAACAGCTCGTCAGTCTCTCCAGGGAATCCTGCGATTACATCAATCCCGAAAAACACTTTCGGGCCGCCTGGCTTCTCCATCTTCTCCCTTATATACGCAATCTTCGCGGCAAAGGCCGCAGTGTCATATCTCCTTCCCATCTCTTTCAGGACTGTGTCGCTTCCGGCCTGCAGCGGGATGTGGAAGTGGGGGAGGAACTTGGTTCCAGATGCTATCCAGTCAATCATCTCCTCCGTAAGAAGATTCGGCTCTATTGAGGAAATCCTGTATCTTTCAATGCCCTCAACATTGTTGAGGCTGCGTATCAGGTCGAAGAAACTCTCGCCTGTAGTCCGGCCGAAATCTCCTGTGTTAACACCGGTAAGCACAATCTCCCGGATTCCTGCAGCAGCTATCTCCCTGGCCTGCTCAACGGCAAGGGCTATTGGAATGTTGCGGCTTTCCCCCCGGGCGTCCGGAACGGTGCAATATGCGCACCTGTAGTCGCATCCGTCCTGGACCTTAAGGAAGGAGCGTGTCCTTTCCCCGTCTGAATAAGCAGGAAAAATGCATGCGCTCTTGTGGAGAGGCAGCGACTCGCTTTCCTCACGGAGCTTTGCGAGCACAGATGGCACTATTGCCGATTTTTCGGCAGCTCCGAATACCATTGTGACTCCCTCTATCTTTTCTATCTCGGCCTTCTTCAGCTGGGCATAGCAGCCTGTCACCACAATCATGGCGTCAGGTGACAGCCTGTGCAGCTTCCTGATGATGTTGCGGCTCTTTTTGTCGGAATGCTCGGTGACGGAGCAGGTGTTCACAAGGAAAATGTCTGCGCCGCGGTTCCAAGGCACGGCTTCAAGGCCCTCTTTCAGCAGTGCTCTTTCGTATGTTGAGGTCTCGGCATAATTGAGCTTGCACCCCAATGTTATGAATGCTATGGTCTTTTTCATATCAGTTCTTCGTTTGTATGGATAAGGGTCACTCTTGACCATTGCGCCACCCCGTTCACAGGCGGACGCTTCTTGGACACGCGCACTGAAAATGAGGTGAACTGCGGGAAGCTATCCGCAATGGCCCTGACTATCCGTCCGGCAACATGCTCTATCAGATTTGACGGAACTGCCATTTCCCTTGCCACCGTTTCGTATATCAGCGAATAGTCAACGGCATCTTCAAGCGAGTCGCTCTGTGCGGCGCGTCCCATCTCTGCCGTTCCGCGGAAATCCACAATGAAATCGTTTCCTGCCGCCCTCTCCCTTTCGAGGCAGCCGTGATATGAGCGGAACTCCATTCCTTCGAGTTCCAGTATGCCTAAGTCGCTCATGCTAATCTGTTTAAAGGTAATCATGCAAGAATAAGGAATACGCACGGACGCTTGCCTATCACGATGCCTTGCTTTTTCCACTGCGAGACGCTCATTGTCCTGATGTATGCGTCCGGCATCGTTATATTTGCCGCCACGCATACTTTGACTGACGGAGAGCATACGGCCAAAATGTCAGCGAAGAGAGAGTCGTTCCTGTAAGGCGTCTCTATCAGAATCTGAGTCTGGTGCAGCTGTCCTGACACTTTCTCCAGTGTCTTGAGCCTGCTCCTGCGTTCGTCGGTCTTGGCCGGGATATAGCCGCAGAACGCGAATGACTGTCCGTTGAGTCCGGAGGCCATGAGGGCGAGCATGAGAGACGACGGACCTACGGCCGGTATCACCTCAATCCCGTTCCTGTGGGCCAGGGCGACAAGTTGCGCCCCGGGGTCGGCCACTGCCGGAAGCCCGGCCTCTGAGATGAGCGCCACGTCATTCCCGTTGTCGAAAAGC
>DBLW01000103.1 GCA_002298075.1 Bacteroidales bacterium UBA714
CCCCGTTCATGCAATAATGGAATACAGGAATCAGCTTTCCTGCCGGAATGTAGGCCGCACGTGTCTCTTCTTTGCTGAATTTTACGATGTCACCGGCTGTGCCCCATTCGATGTTGACAAAATAGTCATTCTCGTCAAGTTCAAGCAGATTCACATACTTTACAGCTACTTTCACTTTCGCCAGTGTGGCTACGGCGCTGATTGTTTCATGCGTCTGCGGGTGTACCGTGAACTGCTGCTCGGCTTTGTAGAACAATGCGTTTTCGAATCCGGCGTTTGTCGCGTTGCCGTATTTTGCCGTCAATGTGTAGTCTCCGGAGTTCATCAGAATCTCCGTGTCTGCGGCGTCCGCAAATTTTTCACGGTAGAAGCATACTCCGGAAGAGTTGGTTATCTCGAGAGTGAAGTCTCCGAGATGCGAATTGATGTCTTCGTCTGCTTTTGTGACATTATTGTCAGCCGAGGATGTAAGGGAAATGGAAACAATCCCCTGACCATTTTCAGGAGATGTCTCTTTCAGTGCCCCGTTACAGCTTGACAATAAGACCGTTAAGCAGGCTGCCGCAAATCTTATTCGTCTCATTTTTGGTTAAGAATTAAAAAATATATTCTGCAAAAGAACGGATTTTTTTTCTTTTTTCAAAGGATTAGGCCCAAAACCATACAGAGACGTGGACTTTGCACCCTTCCGGAAATGCCTGTCACTTACCTGTTTTGCAATAACGGATGCTACAAGAAAGCCATTGCCGCGTATCCGGCTGCAAGGGCAGTGGCGCAGTTGACCAGCTTTGCCCAGAAAAAGCTTTTCTTGCTTTCCGCCAAAAGTGGAATGGATGCATGCCCGTCCTGCGAGATGCTGTTTGCAAGCAAGACCGGCAGGGGAACTATCCCCGCCGCATAAAGGGTTACGAAAATCATGTGCGGTCCGGATTCCGGAATTATTCCGACTGCCGTGGCAAGCAGAATCATAAGCGCGGTGTTTCCGCTTATCCAGCTGCTGATGTCAAGATACTGAAGCCCTATTCCTATTATAAGCAGCACTCCGAAAGTCCATGAGAATATGGTCGGGATATGCTTTTTCACAATATGGTTCCATATATGCTCCTCTACGAAATGGTCAGAGGCAAGGGCAAGCACGAAAAGCACGATGACGCTCAGGCCGGCAAACAGCATGTTCATCCAGTCTTCACTCAGCAGGTCTATCTTCAGGCCAGCTTCATGGCTGCCTGCACTTTCGTGATTATGAGAATGTACATGCAGACCGCTACAGCATGCGTCTTCGCAGTGCGTACCCGCATTTTCTGCATGCAGGCATGTCTGATGGCCCTCACCAGCATGCGAATTATGATCATGCGACAGTTTTCCTGTAGCGAGGGCTGCGATGAATACAGCCAATCCGATGAACATGATGATGCGTTTCCATCCGAAATGCCGCCTGCGGGTGTGTTTTGAAGTGCATTCAGAATCGTTCTTCTGCTCGTGTGCTTCCGTGTCATGGACCATATATCCGTCTTTGCAGCCTGTGGTGACTCCGCATCCGCTGTGGTCGGTCATTGGACATTTTTTGCCGTGAATCCTGTCATTTACAGTGTCTGTGATTATCCCGACTAATACAGCAATGACAAACAGTGCCGCAAATATCGCCAGCGCCTTATCCGGTATCATGGCGAGCATCATGAATGCTTCGTCACCGGAAGAGGCTATCATCATGGCTACGAGGGCGCCGAAGCTGAACATCCTGTGGGTATATAGCGATACGGTCGCAAAGCCGCCCATGCAGCCGGGCACCGAGCCAAGAAGCGCCGCGATGACGACCTGACCGACTTTAGTCTTGCGCAGTCCGCTGAAAAACATACCCTTGGACTCGATGTTCAGGGATTCTATCATCATCATCATTACGGCGACCAAGCCTGTTATGAGAATGGAATTACGGAGAATGTCAATAAAAAGATGCATCATAAGTCTCTATTTGTTTTTTGACTCAAGCAGCCGGTTACTGGATGAATCCGGCGATGAACAGGTTGACTATCGGGCGGAGAGGGGAGTTCGTGGTGAGGGTGACTATGGTCAGGCTCTCTCCCTTTGGCATTTTCGAGGTGTCCAGATGCACCCTGAAACTGACTCTCTGTCCCGGTGGCGCAACAGGAATGGTGCTGTGCGACCAGCAGCATGCGTCGGAATCGACCTTATATACGCAGAAAGGTTCTTTTCCGTCGTTTGTGAATGTGAATTCCGCATCAATTGTTTCACCCTGCCTGACATTGCCGAATGACCATGTGCTTTCCTTGAATGTCGGGCGCGCTCCCGCCGCTTTCCTGGCATCGCTGAAGGAACTGAAATTCTCTTTTGTGAAAGCCCAGATTCCTATCCTGGAGTCTCCTTTGGAACTTGTGCAGGATTGCCCGTTGATTGTAGGGGTGGCCCAGTACCAGTTCTTGCCCCATTTTTCTCTCGATGCCTTTACTGTAAAGGACATTTCAGCGGTTCCGCGTGCCGGTATAGGGTTGGGTGACACATTGATTTCCAGGCCTTCCGTGATGTCAGTGAATCTTATGTCAATTGGCTTCCGGGACAGGTTCGCGACAATTACGGCCTCGCTTTTCATGCCTCCCTGCTCGAGATTTCCGCATTTTAGCTCGCTTTCCCGGATCGCAAGAGGGCCGTAAGATACAGGGTAGAGTTCTTCAAGTGACTTTTCTTTCTGATGTGATACGCCCCTTAGCTTGAGAATGAGCGGCTTTTTCACGTCAGAAAGATATACAGTCAGGTTCTTGTCGAAAGGATAGGGGCCTTCGTCATTGGAATATGTGGCGGACACTGTGCCGCTCATTCCGGGCCTTATAGGCTCTTTTGTCCATTTCACCCCGGTGCATCCGCATGTGGATACGACATTGTATATCACAGCTGGCTTGTCTCCGCGGTTTGTCAGTGTGAATGTGCATGATACGGGACCGCTTCCAAGCATTATGTCTCCGAAATTGTGGACTGTCTTGTCAATCTCAAGCCCGTTGCCGAGTTTTTCCTGTGAATATGCGGGTGCAAGGCCTGCAATAAGCGCCACAAGAATTGCAATATAAGTATTTGTTTTCATCTTTTTCATGTTTGGAGGACAAAGATACTCAAAAGCATCAATTGGTGATTTGATGATGTGCGGAAAAAGTCCAATTGCGTCAGAAAAATACGTTCCGGTTATGAATATTAAAATTAATGACTAAATTTGCGGACTGTACCGGGGCTGTCCGGACAATTTGCAAACCAAACCAATTTAAAGAATATCAAAATGGCTTACAAAATTACAGACGATTGCGTTGCATGTGGAACATGCATGGGCGAGTGCCCTACAGGCGCTATTTCAGAGGGCGACATCTATAAGATTGACCCTAACGTATGCATTGACTGCGGTACTTGTGCAGATGCTTGCCCTATGGGCGCTATCGTGGCAGGCGAGTAATCTATTCGCCATACGGTAAATTCCGGTCTTTTAAAAGGCCGGTTTTTTTGTGCCCGGTCATGGGATATATGAAAAAAAAGGGTTGGCCATCTTTGCAGGCCAACCCTTTGCGGATTCTATTGATGTACGGGCTTATTCCTTAGGAACAAGGGTAATCTGTATGAAATTGTCCTGTGCGATTACGGCCTGAAGGACAGTCTTGATGTCATCTGCTGTAACTGACTCCACTGCTGCCTCGTATGCTGCGTCATAGTCAACTCCGTAGCGCAGGTTGTAGTTGATGGCCTGGCTCCAGTAACCGTTCTTGATTCTTGACTCAGGGATGTTCTTCTTGAGATTCTCCTTTGCCATCGTGACTTCTTCCTCGGTAGGGCCGTTCTGTGCCAGCTCCTTGAAGTATTTTACCGCAAGTCCTCCGAGACGTTCCGCAGACTCCGGATTGGTGTCGAAGTAAACCTGCACCATAATCCTGTTCTCCGGCTCTTTCTGTGCGCCCATAGATGAACTTACGCCATATGTGCCGCCTTCCTTCTCGCGGATTGTCTTTGTATAGAGCATGTCAAGGATATAGTTTGCAGCCTCAAGTGTCACTTCTGTCTTGACATCAACCGGCATGTAAGCGGTATATACCTGCAGAACGCTGGACTTAGGAGTCTGCATCGCTACTTTCACCTCATTGCTTACCTCTCCCTTGACAATCGGAGTGATGTTCTCAAGGTTCGCTTCCGATGCATTGCGTCCCTTAGGCAATGAGCCTGCATATTTCTCTACAAGCGGCTTGATGGATGCCAGGTCAACATTTCCTATGATTGTGAGAACTGCACCTGCGGCATCTTTAAAGAGAATGTCACGGTAAACCCTTTCGATAGTGGCGAGATTTGCCTTTTCAAGCGTTTCGTCATTCAGCTCAACAGCTCTCTCGTTGCCTCCGTAGATGGTCTTCTGCATTTCGCACTGGAACTGGAACTGAGGATTGTTTACAAGGTTAGGGAGAACAGCCTCAATCTGCTTGATTCCGGTCATGTACTCGTCATTGTCAAAACGTGGCTCTGCAAAATAGAGGTACATGAGCTGGAGAGCGGTCTCTATGTCCTTAGGAGTTGATCTTCCGCTGATTCCGTGACGGAGCTCGCTTATGTAAGGGTCCACTGAAACCATTTTGCCTGCAAGCATTTTGGAAAGGGTCGTGGCAGGGAATTTCGATACTCCTGTATTGCTTTGATACAGTGCCCAGATATTATCTTCGAAAGAAGGCATGTCTTCAGTCGGGATGAGAGTAGTTCCGCCGTTCATTGTGAGCTGGAAGATTACCTCGTCCTGCTTGTACTGGGTAGGGAGAACAATGACTTTGACACCGTTTTTGAGTGTCCACACTGTAGAGCCGTAGATTCCCTCGCCGGTTGTCTTTACTTTCGAGCCTTTGAGCGTCTTGCCGATGAGAGGCTCGTTGATGTCCTCCTCAGCATTAGCTTCGATTTCTGTGTTCTTCACAGCAGAGAGCGCATTTGCGATTTCCTCTTCCGTAGGGTTTGCAAGCCCCTCTTTCTCAGGACCGTTGTAAAGGACAATCATGTTCTCGTCAGTGATTACAGAGGCAGCGACCTGGCTGAGCACCTGGGCGTTGAACTGGCTGCATATCATCTGGGCAAGCTGAAGTTCCTGGGCAGGGTCCATGTTAAGCTCATTGAAATGGAATGAATTGAGGATTGGCCTTATGAAATCCGCATTCTTGCGTGTCGGAGCCGCTTCTGCAGCCTTCTCGAATGAGCTGATTATCTTGTCTTTGGCCCTCTGTGCCTCACCTTCGGTGAAGCCGAACCTCTTCATTTTCTCAAGTTCGGTCATGAATGCCGTGAATGCGCTGATGGCTTCTCCGTCCTTGAATACGACATTTCCCATGGCTGCATCGGAGGCTGCGCAAAGTCTTCCGATGCCGAAGCTCGCTCCGAGGAACGGTGCGTCAGGCCTGGCGGTGATGTCGTTGAATCTCTCGGACATTATCAGACCGATATATGACTTGATTATGTCCATCATGAAAGCAATGTCGGTATTGCCCATTTCCTTCGGCATAGGCTCGCTCTTCCAGAGGACCTCTATGCTTGAAGAAGTTGCCTCTGGGTCGGTAATGATTGCAATCACAGGCTCTGCATTCTGAGGAAGGGCGTGCACGACTTTGGCCTTAGGGTTCTCTGCGGCAGGGATGTCGCTGAAAATGTCCTTTATCTTTGCCTCTACCTTGTCAACATCGACGTCTCCCACTACAACTACCGCCTGCATGTCAGGACGATACCATGTGTGATAGAAAGATGTGAGGCTTTCAGGAGAGAATGTCTTGAGCTGCTCCTCTCCTCCGATGAGCGTTCTCTTTGCATAAGGTGTGTCACCATAATAATAAGGAAGAGCCTTTTCGAACATCCTCCAGCCTGCGTTCCTTCTTGTTCTTCTTTCTTCAAGGATGACTCCTCTCTCAGCGTCGATTTCCGCAGGGTCGCATGTCACGAAGTGTGACCAGTCATGAAGAACGAGCAGGCATGAGTCGATGATGCTCTCTCTTGCGATAGGAATGTTGTTGAGCATGTATTGTGTCTGCTCGAATCCGGTAGATGCGTTGATGTTCCTTCCGAATTCGGCTCCGATGCTCTGGAGCCAGTTGAGCATTGCCTTGTCAGGGAAGTTCTTTGTGCCGTTGAAGCACATGTGCTCGAGGAAGTGGGCGAGTCCGTCCTGGTGGTCTTCCTCCTGGAATGCTCCCACGTCAGAGGCAAGATAGAATTCTGCCCTCTGTGCGGGCTTGTCGTTGTGGCGGATGTAGTAGGTCATTCCGTTCTCGAGCTTTCCTGTCTTTACTGCAGGATCGTTCGGAAGCGGTGTCTGACCGTAAACAGACGCCGCGGCAAATACAGCCGCGATCAGAATGAATAAACGTTTCATAATAAAAATGGTTTATGTTCGTTTTAAATGTTTTCAGTTCATATTGGACGCTGAACCATGGACATAGACTACAAAGTTACTTGAAAAAATCATAAATCAAAGGTTTGGACTTGTTAATATTCAGGTGGGAAGGCTTTTGTACTGATGAATTTCCGCTCCTGAGTATGAGATTTCGCGGATTATGCGTAAGTTTGCACGATTACAAACGAAGTGCAATGTTGGAGGATTTCAAGCTAAAAGTATTCGTGGAGGTGTCCCGGGAGAAGAGTTTTACCAGGGCCGCGGCTGCCCTTTCCATATCTCAGCCGGCTGTGAGCCAGAATATAGCCGAACTTGAAAAGCAGCTCGGAACAAAGCTTTTCGAGAGGCGCCGCGGTGAGGTACTGCTTACGGATGCCGGGCAAGTGTTCCTGTCTCATGCGGAAAAGATATTGGAGGAATATTCCCGTGCCAGTGACTTTTTCGGCTCTTTTCCGCATTCGGAAGTTAGGATTTCAGTTTCTGAGGAAATCTATTCGAATATGGTCGCTCCTGCCCTCGGTACTTTCGTAAAGGTGCATCCTGAAGTGTCTTTCGTGCGGTGCATGTTCGGGGATGCCGATGTCCGCATTTTTCTGCGGCCGGCCGCGGGATTGCAGCTGATTGTGCCGGAAGATACGCTTGCGAGAGTGCGTGTCTCTGTGTCGCGTCCTTCTGCAATTAAAACGGGTGACCAGCCGGCCACCCGTGAGACTACTTCATATTATGATGTCGTGTTTGAGCCTTCTCCGGCCTTTTCATGTACAAGGCTTTGCAGGCTGCTGAGGGAATCTCTCATTTCCTGAGGCTTTCGAGCCAGCGGCCCAGTGAGGTCTCAAACTCCTTGCGGCAATAGGCAAGGCGGTCATTCCCTTTTCCTATGAATTTATCTGAAGAAAATCCCCAGCCGTGACCTCCGGTGGGGTAGATGTGCATTTCTGCGGGAACCCCATTGCCGGTTAATCTGCTGTAGTATCGCAGGCTGTTTTCCACCGGCACTGTCGTGTCGTCCGTGCAGTGCGCGATGAAAGTGGGAGGAGTGTCCTCCGTCACCTGGTTTTCAAGCGAGTAGTGGAGTATCAGTTCCTCATGCCTGTCCTGCGCTTCGAAATATTCGTCAACTTTCCTGTCCGTGTCGTTCCACATCTTGTCCGGGCCGAGGAGATTCTCCCTGGTTCCCATATGGGTGATATCCTTTTCAAGAGAGATGACGGGATATATGAGCACGGAGAAGTCAGGCCTTGTGGTCTCGTCCGTATAGAGCGTGCTTGCGCTTGCGGCAAGATGTCCTCCAGCGGAGAATCCCATGATGCCTATCTGGCTGATTCCCCATTCCGCGGCATGGCTCCGGCAATACCTGAAGGCATTCTGAACGTCTTTCAGGGGAATCTCGTTATGCCCGTTCGGCAGCCTGTATTTTACAACGCATGCAGTGATGCCTTGCGATGTCAGCCAGTCCGCGACATAAGCTCCTTCATTCCATGACGATACAATCCAATATCCGCCTCCGGGACAGACTATCGCCATCTGTCCGTTCGGTTTCTTCGGGAAATAGAGGTCTATTCGCGCCTTGTCGGAAATATAGGATATGTTTCCCTCCTTGCTTGTCGTCTCCGGGCTGGTGAAACCGTTTGATGTGCAAGGGCCGGATGCCCCTTCAAGACCTTTGTCAGACTCCTGTCCGTCGGGATACAGCAGCAGCGTCTGTGAAGGCCTCAGTCTGCAGTTTGGCTGCGAATAACAAAAAATGCCCGGGGCAGTCGTGAGGACTGCTCCGAGCATCATAATCATAAGTCTGATTTTCATCTCAGAATTATTTTGCGAGTCTCTTGTAGGTCTCGAGACGTAGTTTTGCAAATTCCTCTGTCTTCTGGAGAAGTTCCGAAGCTGTGTCAGGGAACATCTTGTAGAGGGACGCGAAACGTACCTCGCCCTTGAGGAAATCCTGGAACTTGCTCCAGTCCGGCTCCTTGCTGTCGAGAGTGAACGGATTCTTGTCCGTGCCCTCAAGTGAAGGATTGTACCTGTAGAGGTGCCAGTATCCGCATTCTACGGCGAGCTTCTCCTCTTTCTGGCTCAGACCCATGCCGGCCTTGAGACCGTGGTTGATACATGGAGCGTAAGCGATGATGAGTGAAGGTCCGTCGTATGCCTCAGCTTCCTTGATGGCGTTGAAATACTGTGCCGGAGATGCACCCATGGCAACCTGTGCCACATAAACGTATCCATAGCTCATGGCCATCATTCCGAGGTCTTTCTTGCGCACTTTCTTGCCGGAAGCGGCGAATTTGGCGATAGCTCCCACAGGAGTTGACTTGGATGACTGTCCGCCAGTGTTTGAGTAAACCTCGGTGTCGAGTACCATTACGTTCACATTCTCACCTGAAGCGAGCACATGGTCGAGTCCGCCGTATCCGATGTCGTATGCCCAGCCGTCGCCACCGA
>DBLW01000046.1 GCA_002298075.1 Bacteroidales bacterium UBA714
TCATTCACATCATTATATTCTTGCGTAACCCTATCATATGCCAGGCAGGCATTCTTATAGTCCTTCACTATAAAATGGCAGTCCCCTATCCTCTCCAGGGCGTCTTTCCTGTACTCCCCGGACTTTCCTGACACATAGATGTTGAACCATTTCAGGGCGGCCGGATAGTCCGACTTGCGGAAATGGCAATATGCGATTCCGTAAGGAATCAGAGGGAACTCAGGCTGCCTGTAAAGGGCGGACATGTTATAAAGGTCAGTCAGCACCTCAAGCGCCTCGGCATAACGGTCGCTCCTGTAGTACGATTCCGCGAGCCAGAAACGCGTGAGCTGATTGAACCGGCTGTTCCTGTCCGAATAATATGCAGCAACCTTAAGGCAAGGGACAGCCATGCGCCACGACCCGTTGGCGACAAGCTGGCTTGCCCTCAGATAATTGGCTTTCATATAATTGTTCCTCATGCCATCGTCCAGTTCATCTATCATTCCGTAAGCGTCAACAGCAGCCGCGTAATCGCGGTTATGCAGGGCGGCCACGGCGATATAATTGTAAATGCGGTCATCTTTCTCACGGTCCGGATATTTGCTGATATATCCGCTGAACACGGAAGAGTCATTATTTATGTCAAAAGCAAGCTTAGCCCAGTTGAAGTGGGCATCCTCTGCTATTTCCTGATCGAACGAAGCCTCTGATGCAGCCTTGAACGCATCCAGGGCGGCAACCTTGTTCTTTGTCTGTATATAGCTGTACCCGAGCTGGTAATTGGCAATCTGGCCTATCGAATCAGTCCTTGACTCCATATTTCCGAAACATTCAACCGCGCCCCTGTAATCCTTTACCGCATAAAGCACAGAACCGCTGTAGAACCAGTCCGCACGCGTCTTGGGCGCTTCACCGGCAGAAATACCGAGATCATAATATTTACAGGCCTTCGCCGCGTCACCGAGCACGAGCCATGACTCTGAAATTATCCTGGCAAGATGCGGTTTCCTGTCATCCGGAACCGCTACGTACATCTGCTCGCCGTTATCCGCAACAAACCTGTAGTCCTTCAGCATGAAACGGCATTCCATTATATAATAATTGGAAATGTCACGGAAACGCGCATCGGACACGGATTTACTGAACCAGTCGAGGGCTTCACGGAAATTCTTCTTCCCGTAGTTGATATAAGCGGCAGCATATCTCGCCGGAGCAGTGAAGTCAGACAGCGGACGCCTGTCAATCTCAGCAAACCGGAGCAAAGCCCTGTCAAGCTCACCTGATTCAAGGTCGCAATAGGCTTTCTTGAACAGATACTCGTCAAGCCTGCTGCGCCCTATGCACGAAGCCGGCACGGTCTCAAGAAGTTCCCCGGCCTCTTTGTAGTCCTGTGAATCAAAAAGATTCAAGGCATGAAGATATTTCATCTGAGGGACAAGCACCGAATACGGATGCTCTGAAATGAATGCATCCATACGTGCCTCATAGCCAGGAAGTCCCATTGAGACCTCACTGAGAACCGCATATCCTTCCGGAGAAGATTTTCCGCTCTTGCGTGCAATATCACTGAGCAGCATACGGGAACGGCTGTGCATTCCGTTTTCCTGCATTCTTAGAATTTCCCGGTACCCGTTACCCGAGGCACCGTCACTGCCATCAGGCACACCGCCGTTACCGGAGGCAGGCACAAAAGAAGACAGCAAGGCGGCGGAAAAGACCGCCAATATGTTTTTCATTGTCATCATCAAACAAAAATTTTACAAATTTAGCCATTTTCCACTATATTTGTGTGTTTATTGCTTATATTTTTAGTATGGAAGAAAAGGCTCCTATCATTTCATTCAAGGACGCGGACATCCTCAACGGAGAGGCCACAGTCATATACGGTCTCAACATGGACGTATATCCCGGAGATTTCGTATATCTGGTCGGTAAAGTCGGCACAGGCAAGACATCCATAATCCGGACCATTATAGCGGAAAATCCTCTTCTTAAAGGCAAAGGACAGGCTTGCGGCTTCTCGTTGGACGGCATAAAGGAAAAAGAAATCCCGTTTCTGCGCAGGAAAATGGGAGTTGTCTTCCAGGATTTCCAACTTCTGATTGACAGGAGCATAGAGGACAATCTGCTCTTCGTGCTCAAAGCCACCGGATGGAAAGACCAGAAAGCCATGGACGAAAGGATAAGCGAAGTGCTGTGTGCTGTCGGCATGGAAAGAAAGGCCCACAAAATGCCTTACCAGCTATCTGGAGGAGAGCAGCAGCGCATAGCCATAGCACGCTCCCTGCTTAACGACCCGCAGGTCATAATCGCAGACGAGCCGACCGGAAATCTTGATCCGGAAACGGCAGACGGCATCATGAAGCTGCTCACAGGCATCAACAGGGACAAGGGCACTGCAGTCGTCATGGTAACACATAACAGGCAGATTTTCGGAAAATACCCGGGAAGAGTCATGGTATGCTGCGACGAGACATGCACCGAACAGAAAGAGGACGAAATCATAGACCTTGACATCAACAACTGACATGAACGGCAAAGACCTTTATTGCAAAATAACGGACTGGTTCTCAAGGAACATGGAAACTGCCGAAACGGAACTGCACTATGACACCCCGTTCCACCTGCTCATAGCCGTCATACTGTCGGCCCAATGCACCGACAAGCGCGTAAACATGCACACCCCGGTGATATTCGCACGCTTCCCCCAGCCTTCCGACCTTGCAGAAGCTTCTTTCGAAGAGGTTTATGAACTTATAAAGTCCATATCATTCCCGAACAACAAGGCCAGGCACCTTATCGGCATGGCCCAGAAGCTCGTAAGCGATTTCGGCTCTGAGGTGCCGTCAGAGACCGCACTTCTCGAGACTCTTCCGGGAGTCGGACGCAAGACCGCGAACGTGATAG
>DBLW01000192.1 GCA_002298075.1 Bacteroidales bacterium UBA714
TGAGGGGGTGCCCGGAGTGAGCAGAAATGACGAGGAGATAATGGGTGTGAAGCTGGAGATATTTTCCATATCAGGGCTTCGGGCGCATTTTGCGGACAGTGTGCCGAACTGCTCTGACACATCGGTGTATCTGGTGACACGCAGTGCTGACTACCGTATATGGAAGGATTCGAGAAAGATGCTCGGTGATTTTGTTCAGGACGGGAAAGTCCTTGCCAGGGACACCTGGAGGGCAGGTTTCATGGCAATATCAGACGGGAATGCACAGATTGGCGTGAGCCGCGGGAACAAGGCCTTCAGATATGTCGTCAGACATGGCGGTTCATTTTTCCGTCAGATGGCAATAGTCTCAGCAGGCACAAGATGTGACCGGCAATATATTCTCAAGGGCAAGGTGACACGTTGCGCATACGCAAGGGATGAAAACGGCAAGATGTATTTTGTTCAGACCAGCAAGGCTGAGACCTTGTATGGCTTTGCTGACGCGCTGATTGAGTATGGTTTCATTGATGCCGTATATGTGACAGGAGGAGCGCAGCCAGAACTGTTCTACCGTGATGCGGACGGTCTCCCCCATGGCGGCTATACGGATGACAAGCCTCACAAGATGGTTGTCTGGACCAGGTAACCGGTCAGATTATACCCTCTCCTATTTCAACCGTTACGGTTACTGTCCTGCCGTCCACTTTTCTTACCGTATATATTGTCGGGCCGTTAAGATTCAGTGCGTTACGTTCTTCTTCCCATGGAATTTCAGTTACAGGCCGGCCGTTTACGGACAGAATAACATCGCCGATTTCAATGCCCGCTTTTTCCGCATTGCCCCCGACATATACACCATTGACTATCCAGCCTTCACAAATGTCAGTCCTGTCCACATAAGCCATATGGAGCCGTGATGCATCCCGCCATGATTCCGGATATGATGAATTGCGCCGTGCCCAGACAGACTTGCCCGGGACATCGAATACAAAATCATAATGCCTGAGTATGCCGTTGCCTATTATCCCGGCATATGGCCTTTCAGACAAGGCACCTTTCTCATTAAGCGAACATGCCACAACTACATTGTCCAAAGTATCCAGCATTGCAAATTGTCCGGCTCTTATGACAATCTCGTCAGCGCTTCCCCCGATTCCTCCATGGCTGGTTGTATAATATGCATGTTTTCTTACGCTCATATCCAGTTTTGCGGATGCGGCCTTAGTAAGTGTAACATTTCTTCCGGAGCCCATGTCTATGAGGAATTTTCCCTTTATGGCATTGCAAGAATCAATCGCAACTGCCGCTTCAACATAGAATCTGTTCTTCTCGAATACGGCCGGAAGTTTGGTGAATCCTTCATTTTCAATCAAGTTTACATCAGCCCTGCTGAACATGATGCAACGGCTGAAATCCACTTCGAGAGGAGACTCGAATAGTTTGTTGTTGCCGATGATCCCGTCTGCATGGCGGCCCAGAATCTCCCGCAGATTGATGATCGGGGTAATCCGATTTGCCGACATGTTCCGTCCGCCAAGCCGTATGCCTATCGGGTCCAGCAGGATTTCTATTTGCTGCTGTCCGCCGTTCCCGGCCCCTCCAATAAGTGCGCGTCCCGTTTTCATCAGCAATCCGGCGAACTGGGACAACGCAAGATAATCCTTGTCCAGGTAGAGCATATCAGCTCCCGTGTCGAACACCAGATTCGCAGGAATACTGTCGCACAATACAGATTGTATGTAAATGTGCGAGTCGAAAACGAAGGGAATGGCGTCCTCCGGAACTTCCTGTGCAACCATGGAGACGCAGGAACACAATAGCGCCGCTGCTGAGTAGAGGAATCTTTTCATGCAATATGATTTTGTCTTGCCAGGAAGATTTCAGCCTTGCTCCGGACCGCGCATTGAGCGGATTGCCGCTGCCGGATCGGCGGCCTTGAAAACAGCACTTCCGGCTACAAGAATATTGGCTCCTGCTTGTACGAGGGCCTCTGCGTTTGCCGGGGATACCCCTCCGTCCACTTCTATAGGAATATCCTGATTGCGTGATGCAATCTCAGCCTTGAGAGCGCGCACCCTGCCGTATGTATCCTCTATGAATTTCTGTCCGCCGAAACCTGCGAACACAGACATGAGCATCACATAGTCGCACTCATACAGATATGGATAAAGGCTCTCTACAGGCAGATCCGGATTGATTGCAAGACCAGCTTTCGCGCCATGACTGCGTATTTCCTGCAACACCGCGGACGGATCGGATGTCGCATTCAGGTGAAAAGATACCATATCCGAACCGGCTTCAATAAAACGTCTCACATATTTTTCCGGATTCACTATCATAAGATGAGTGTCAAGAGGCTTGGATGCCCGCGAAGCCACGGCTTCCACAATCGGGAAGCCGTAGGATATATTCGGGACAAATACGCCGTCCATTATGTCAAGATGAAAAATGTCCGCATGGGTGTTCACCATTTCTATATCCTTTTCCAGATGAAGGAAATCCGCGGACAGCATGGATGGGGCAATTTGTATCATGTGGCTTATCTGAAAGTAGTTACGACATCAGCAAGTAAGGCCACGAACTTTTCAAGCGACGCAAGGTCAAGTCTCTCTCCCGGAGCATGTACACCTCTGAGAGTCGGTCCGAAAGACACCATGTCAAGCCCGGGGAACTTTTCCGTGAACAAGCCGCACTCAAGCCCGGCATGTATTGCCTTCACTTTTGGCTCAGCCCCGAACAATTTCCTGTATGAGGCCACGCAGGCATCCCTTATCGGTGAAACCGCAGCCGGTGCCCATCCCGGATATTCGCTCTCGTGAGTAACCGTTGCCCCTGCAAGCCTGAAGCACGCTTCCATTTTAGAGGCGGCCGCACGGCGTGCCGCCGTGACGCAGCTGCGCTGGCTGGATCCTATGCGGATCACGCCTTCCCCTACCATCTTCACTGAAGCGAGATTGGTGGAAGTCTCCACAAAATTCTCAATCTCCTGGCTCATTGCAAGCACACCGTGAGGTGCCGCACACAAGGCAGTGACAAGACTCCACGCGGTATTCTCATCAATGGCCTTCTGAGCTCCGGTGTTCTCATAGATATCCATACCTACCTTAAGCAACTTTTCCACAGCGCCATATTCCTCCTTTACATCATAAGCATAATCCTCCAGACGTGAAGAAATCATCTCGAGAATGCCTGAGTCGGCTGCGATTACAGCCTTGGCCTCCCTTGCAATAGCGTTGCGCTTGTTGCCTCCGTCTATGCTGACGAGCTGCCAGTCAAGCTCTGCGATGCTGTACAGGAAACGTCCCAGAAGCTGGACTGCATTTGCCCTGCCTTTGTTGATGTCATCTCCGCTATGTCCTCCAAGCGCATCCTTGACATATATTTCCGCATAATCGAAGTCTTCCTCGACCGGCTCTTCCTCGTAGTGGAACTCCGCTGTAGTATCAAGTCCTCCCGCACATCCGACGAAAATCTCCCCCTCATCTTCCGAATCGAGATTCAGCAGCACTTTTCCGCTGAAAAAATCCGGCTTAAGGGCCATAGCCCCGTCAAGTCCGGTCTCCTCAGCCACTGTGAAAAGGCATTCAAGCTTTCCGCACTGCAGACCGGAATCGAGAAGCGCAAGCTGGGCAGCGATTCCTATGCCGCAGTCTGCCCCGAGAGTCGTGTCAGGAGCTATCATCCATCCGTTTTCTATTACATACCTGATCGGATCCTTGGCGAAATCATGTTCAACCCCCTCGTTCTTCTCACAAACCATGTCAGTGTGGCTCTGAAGAACGATTGCAGGTGCATCCTCAAAGCCCTTTGCAGCCTCTTTCACTATCAAGACGTTACCTGCCTCATCAGTCCTGCACTCAAGATTGCGTGCCTTTGCGAACTCCTGAAGGTAGGCGATTATGTGTTCCTCATGTCCGGACTCCCTTGGGATCCTTGTTATTTCCTTAAAAAAAGACAATACTGTTTCTGAATTCATGGCTAATAAAATATTTTCCCCGCAAAGATATTACTTTACGGGGAAATCACTAGTGTCATTTGTGACAATCTTGCTTTTATTTCTTGGCGATTAGGCCATCAGCACGGTTCCGGGATTTATCTGCGCACCGGAGCAAGCATTTTCTCTATGTCAGTGACATACTGCTTGAAAGTCTTGTCGGTCGACATAAGGTCAGAGACGGTAGTGCATGCATGCAGCACTGTCGCGTGGTCTTTGCCTCCTATTTCCGCACCGATTGTGGACAGGGAGCAGTTCGCTATAAGGCTGCGCGACATGTACATCGCTATCTGCCTGGCCTGCACTATCTGGCGTTTGCGTGTCTTAGAGAGCAAATCGTCCCGTGTTATATTGAAATAGTCGCATACTACACGCTGCACCTTATCTATGGTAAGGTCGCTTTGCTGCTCTCCGACAATCTTGTCAGTAATCTGCTCCGCAAGAGCAACTGACATCTCCTTATGCGCGAGTGTCGCATTTGCTATAAGTGAAATAAGCGCACCTTCAAGCTCACGGAAATTGGATTTGATTCTCGTTGCGAGGAAGTTGAGCACGTCATCACCGAGCTGCACTCCCTCACGGAATGCCCTTGCCTTGAGCATCTGCAGCCTTGTCGCAAAGTCAGGCCTCTGAAGCTCTACCGACAAGCCCCATTTGAGCCTCGAAAGAAGCCTTTCCTCAAAATTCTCCAGTTCAACAGGCGGCCTGTCAGAAGTGAATATGAGCTGTTTGCCGGACTGGTGAAGGTGATTGAAAATATTGAAGAACGCGTTCTGGGTGCTCTGTCCCACCAAATCCTGGATATCATCCAAGATAAGCACGTCCATCTTCTGGTAGAAAGCGAGGAAATCGGTAAGCTTGTTCCTTACGTTTACCGCATCCATATACTGAGTCTTGAACCTGTTGGCAGGCACGTAAAGCACCACAAGTTCTGGAAACTTCTTCTTGATTGATATTCCTATGGCCTGTGCCAGGTGGGTCTTCCCGAGTCCCGGTCCGCCAAAAAGGAAGAGCGGGTTGAACGCAGTCTTTCCCGGAGCTGATGATATGCTTTCTCCTGCCGTGAAGCCCATCTTGTTGCACTCTCCTACTATAAGGTTCTCGAAGCAGTAAACGGGATTCAGCTGCGGATTGACCTGTATCCTCTGCATGCCGGGGAACACGAAAGGTCCGGGATTGCCTCCCCTGCTGTATGTCTCCACAGAAATCATCTTGCTGTTGACAGGAGTGTTTCCATGGGCGGCAGGGTATATGAGAGACTGCTGCTTCTGAACAGGAGTCACCACATAGACAAGTCTTGCTGACACGCCGAGCTCCTTTTTAAGGGCTGCCTTCAAGATGTCAAGGTAGGCGTCCTCAAGATACTCGCGGAAAAACTCTGACGGAACCTGAACCGTAAGAGTCGATTCTGCAAGCGATACCGGCTTGATAGGCCTGAACCACACTTCGAACTGCTTCGGGTCAATGTTCTGCCGAATGAAATTCAGACAGTTGTTCCATACTGATATGTGTCTTTCCTGTATCATCTGTTTTTGGATTTGCAATCGTTTGAACCGTGCCTTCCGCAACGGGAGTACAAAGATGAGGAAAAAAAAGTTATAAAAAATAAAATATTCTATTGCTTTTTAATTTTATTTTACAGACCGCCCGCATCGGGAAACCCCAAACGGATAGCCTGCAAAATACTAAAAATCAAACATTTACAAAAATGGAAATTTGCAAACAATGTAAATATTAGATATTTATAAATTTGAATTATTCTATTTTATACAATCTCTTGCGAGAGCATCAGAATACTGAAATCTTTATGTATTTTTTGGGGTTCTGCTCAATCTTGCGCACAAGGGAATCCACGTCATTGAGCAGGGAATCCACTGATTCATAAACGGCTCCGTCATGCATAAGCTTGCCGAGCGTCCCGTCCGGATCATTGATGTTTTCAAGCAACGACTTGAATGAAAGCACAAGCCCCTTTATGTCCGCCTCGTCAAGAGATG
>DBLW01000157.1 GCA_002298075.1 Bacteroidales bacterium UBA714
AAAAAGGTCGATATTATCAATGATGCCCTGTGCGCTCTCTATGAGGAAGCTGCCAGGCAAGGTAAAGGATTGCTGTTCACTTTTTAGTGGTTTTACATAATGTTTGCCTTTATTGCACTTATGTGCTTGCGTCTCGGCATAGTGAAAATAACTTTTGCTATATTTGTCCTGACGGACATATATACGCCTTGGCTTCGGCAAAACTTGCAAGCGAGCTTGATGTTCTGCTCTCAGCTTTTGCTATATTTGTCCTGTGGACATATATACGCTTGGTCTCGGCATAATCAAAGCGAGCTTTGTTTCTGCTCTCGACTTTTGCTATATTTGCGCAGCCGGAAGGCAACCGATGATGAAATGTATTAAAACCGACAGCTGATGAAAAGATTCAGACCATTGATTCTTGCGGCCGCCATAGCGCTGGCCGGTCTCCTTGCCTATGGGCTTTGGACTCTTCCGAAGCCGCAGAATGCAGATGCGGAGGGCTTCTCTTCCGCTCGTGTAGCTAATGACATAAAAGTGATATCACGGCAGCATCATTCCGTTGCCCAGCCTGCTGAGAGGGCTGCTGTAAGGGATTATCTTGTCGCGCGCCTTGAGCAGCTCGGCGCCGATACGGTCATGCTTTACAGGTATGATTCTCTGAGAGGGCCGCAGAACAAGCATGTGGAATATGTTTTCGATGCCGTCAATGTCATGGCGCAGTTTGCTCCTTCCTCATCTTCGGAAGACGACACATATCTCATGCTGGTTGCGCACTATGATTCAAGATATTCGCAGCCGATGCCAAAGGACACTGTGTGGTCATATGGAGCTGCCGATGACGGATACGGCCTTGGTGTCATTCTTGAGACTGTCTCGCAGGTCCTGAAAAGCCGCAATGACTGGAGCCAGGGACTGAAAGTGCTTTTCACCGATGCCGAGGAGGCCGGGATGATGGGCATGAAGGCGATTGCCGGAAATGACCCGGAAGTCTTTGGCAATGTAGGCCTGCTGATAAATCTTGAGGCACGCGGCCCATGGGGACCTGTCCTGCTTTTTGAGACAAGTCCGGGCAACTCTAAGCTTGTCGGACTTTACGGGAGCGCTGCATCATATCCCGTTACATATTCCCTTACAAGTGTGGTTTACAGCTTTATGCCTAATTTCACGGATTTCACAGTCGTGAAAGATGAGATTCCTGGAATGAATTTCTCTACGGTAGCCGATGTTAACCATTATCATACTGACCTTGACAATTTTGCAAATATAAGCGAGAAGTCCATCCAGCATTATGGCGCGCAGGTGCTTCCTGTAGCAGAGAAATATCTTACATCAGCGGAATATGCGGACAAGTCATATCTTGCCTCTGACAAGGACTTGACATATTTTACCGTGCCTCTGTTTGGACTGGTGACTTTCAGCAAGACAGGCTATCTTATTTTCAATATCGCCGTCTTTGTGCTCTTCTTGCTGCTTTTTGCATTGGAAGGAGTACGCGGGCGTCTCAAGGCTGCAAAAGTGTTCCGCACATCTGTTGCCGTGCTTGGTGCAGCCGTGGGAGTGCTTGCTCTTGGTGAGCTGACCGCATGGATTTGTGCTCTGTGCACAGGGGCGCAGTTCAAGATCTTCGGAGTTGTGGCAGGAATAGGCTTTGACAATGCCGCCATGATTGCATTCATATCCGTTATGGCCGCCGTATGTGTGCTGGTTTATGTCTTTGGAAGAAAGAAGGCCATGAGAAAGGTCTCCGGTTCCATGAGGACAAGTGCTCCGGCAAACGCGGCATTGCAGCATGCGTACAATGTGCTTTACGGAGCAGCCTTTCTGGTATTTGTCCTTGCAGCAGTCCTTGTGGGCACGTTGGGAGAGAATCTGATGTTTGTCATTCCTCTGCTTTGCGTATCAGGGGCAATGGTGCTGTATCACCTTACTTCACTTAAGCTTTGGATGCCTCTATCCATAGGACTGGTGCTGCTCCATGCATTCTCTTTCCTGTATGCCTTGGCAATGGCCCTTACTATAGGTGCTCTTGGTGCTGTTGCCATGCTTGCTTTCATGGATGTCATGCTGCTTGTGCCGCTGGCGGACATATACCTTATGAACATGAAGAAAAAATAGTGTCCGTGTCTCGGGCAATAATCAAGGCAACAATATGAAAAAAATAGCATTGGCGCTTGCTGCCGTCCTAATCTCGGTATATTCCTTCGCACGTGAATATTCATTTGACAAAGATATCCCGTATATAAGCGCATCTGACGGGTATCTTGCCAAGATGTGCCGTCTTGATGTGGCATATGAGGAGGGAGGGGAGAACCGTCCTGTCATTGTCTGGTTTCACGGTGGAGGCCTGACCTCAGGGCACAGGAGCTGTCCTAAGAAGCTTCAGCGTGACGGTGCCGTGGTAGTAGGTGTAGGATATCCTTTCGCCACCGAAGTGGAACTGCCGGAAATACTTGATGCGGCAGCGGCGGCCGTGGCTTGGGTGAAGGACAATGCCTTACGATATGGCGGTGACATTTCGAAAGTCTATCTTGCCGGTCATTCGGCCGGAGGCTATATCGTGAACATGCTTGCGCTTGACAAGCATTACCTTGAGAAGTACGGCATAAATCCGGACTATGACATTGCGGCTGCAATTCCTTACAGCGGACAGGTCATCACCCATTTCGCCCAAAGGCGCAAGCAGAATATTCCGGAGCTGACTCCGACTATAGACTCGCTTGCCCCGCTGTTCCATGTCAGGGGAAACTCTGCCCCTCTGCTTGTAATCTCCGGAGACCCGGAAATGGAACTTTACGGACGTTATGAAGAAACTGCATATTTCGTAAGGATGATGAAACTGAACGGACATAAGGACATGGTATTCCGCAGGCTTGACGGTTTCGGACATGGGGATATGGTCGAGCCTGGCCATCTTCTTCTCCTGAAATATATCCGCACGAGGAATGAGAATTGACCTTTGCTGTTGGCGCAAAATGAAGAGGATGACTAAAAAGTCAGAATAACTCTCTGAGAATTCAATATTTGGGAACCATGTCGAGGTTGACCACACCGAAAAACAAGAAAAAAGGGCTTGACTAATACTTTTAGTCGGCCCCTTTTTTATTTGTAACACCTGTCCGGAATGCCGGGACAGTACAGGTGCGCGTCAATATCCGAATATGTCCTCGAGAGCCAGTTTCTTTACAGGTCCGAGGGAACTCAGGTACGCCATGTCTATATCCTTCTCGTCACCGAGTATGCCATAGATGTAATGTCGTCCTTTCACCCATTTCTCCTGTGTTGCCTTTACATCAGCAAGAGTCATGTCCTGAATCTTTTCGAAAATCTGCTTCTCACGAGGTTCGTCAAGCTCCAGGTCCCTGGCGTCATAATAGCTCCAGAGAACGTCATATCCCGTTGTTCTTGATGTTCGCAGACGTGAGATGATGGACTCTTTGGCGACCTCAAAAGCCTTTTCAGACTCCGGCATATTGTTGATGATGTCATCAAAGGCCTCTATGGCCTGCTTCATCTTGTCATTCTGGGTCGCGATGAAGGCCATATAATAATATGTGTCATCCTTGAATCCCGGAGTGCTGAGTTCTGCATATGCGGAATATGCGAGACCGCGGGCCTCGCGCATCTCCTGGAACACGATTGCGTTCATGCCTCCTCCGAAGTATCCGTTGTAAAGTTCAATCTCAGGGTCAGCGCTGATGTCGAATTTATCGCCCCTGTTTGAATACTGGATATAATAAAGCTGCTTCGCATCATAAGGCGCAATATAGACCTCCGACTTGTCTGTGAGGGCTGTCGCAGTGCGTGATTTCTCAAGAGGCTCAAGGGCACCGGCCGCATGATGTCCGGCAAGCGCCTTCTTGAGTCCGGACTCTGATTCCGGTCCATAGTACAGGACCTCGTGCTGCTTGTCCATAAGGGAACGGACCTTTGTCAGCAGCTCTTCTGAAGTGATACGGGACAATTCGTCATTTGCCAATGTGGTTTTCTTGATGAATTCCGGCCCATAAATCACATAACGCTGGAGTGCACTGAAGCAGCTGCGCTGTCTCAGCTTTGAATCCGCACGGCTCTTGAGCATGTCGGATTTGAGATTTTCAAGAATTTCCTCATCCGGCAGTGCATTTGCCAGCAGGTCTTCCACGATGTCCATAGCCTGCGGTATATTCTCGCTCAGGCCGTTTATCGTGATGTGGGAAGTATTTGTTCCGGAACGCATTGAGAAAGAGCATGCGAGCGAATACATTTTGGAAGCAATCTCTTCCGCGCTCATTGTCGGAGTGCCGAGATAGCTTACATATTGGAATGCAAGATTGAGTGCCGGGTCATTGTTTGCTCCGCTCTCGAAAAGATAGCTCAGGCTCGCGATGTCGTTTGTGACATTCTCCTTGTACAATACTTCGATGCCTTCCGCCGTCTTGAATCGGGACATGTCCTTTTCCCAGTTTACGAAGACCGGCTCAATAGGTTTTACTTCAACAGACTGAATCTCAGTGAGGAAATCGCTCTGGATATCCCTGTTCGTCACTATCGGAGTGATTTCCGGAGCGGCAATCTTCTGCTCGTTTTTGTCCGTGCCGACACGTTTGTAAACAACGGCGTAGCTTTGAGGTCCGAGATACTCATTTGCCCATGCCACGACATCGGCCTTGGTAACCTTGGCAATCCTGTCAAGCATTTTCACTTCATCCTCCCAGTCGCTGCCGTTTATGAACGACTCAAGGTACATCATTGCTCTGTCCTCATTGCTTTCGAGCTGGTTCTGGATGGAAAGACGGAAATTGTTCACTGTTGACTCTATCAGGCTTTCGTCAAAGTCTCCGCTGCGCAGCTTTGCTATTTCACTGAGCAGGAGCTCCTTCAGCTCATCAAGACTCTGGCCCTGCTTTGGCATGCCGCCTATAAGGAACTGTCCATAGTCCGGCTGGAGCGAAGAATATCCGTATGCAGAAAGCGCCTTCTGCTGCTGGTTTATGTCCAGGTCAAGCAGGCCTGCCTGGCCGTTGTAAAGTATCGAACCGGCAATCTGCGCGATATCATTCGAGCGGTCTGTAGCCTTTGGCAGTCTCCAGCCTATCATGATGTTCTCAGCCTCAGGGCCGGAAACTTCGCGCACGACAGGACTTTCTATCGGTTCCTCCTGCTTGAAATCAAGTACAGGCAGTTCCGGATTCGGCTGCATGTCACCGAAATACTTCTCAATCACCTCCACCATCTTGTCCGGGTCGAAATCTCCGGAAAGGCATATCGCCATATTGTTAGGGACATACCAGGTGCGGTGATAATTCTTTACATTCGTTATTGAAGGGTTCTTCAGGTGCTCCTGAGTTCCGAGAACCGTCTGTGTCCCGTAAGGATGATTCGGGAACAGGGCCGCGTCAAGGGCTTCCCAGATTTTGCGGCTGTCCTGGGTGAGGGACATGTTCTTTTCCTCGTAGATTGTCTCAAGTTCCGTGTGGAAGCCTCTGATTACCGGATGTTTGAAACGGTCCGCCTCAACCCTTGCCCAATTCTCTATCTGGTTGGATGGTATGTCCTCGACATAGACAGTCATGTCCTGTGACGTGAATGCGTTGGTGCCGTCAGCCCCGATTACGGACATGAGCTTGTCGTACTCGTTCGGTATCGCCAATTTTGAAGCCTCGTAGCTTATGGAATCTATCCGGCGGTAGATACTGTTCCTTTCAGTCTCATCGGAAGTCTTCCTATACACCTCGAAAAGCGATTCGATTTCATCAAGCATAGGCTTTTCCGCTGCATAGTCCGATGTGCCGAACTGTTCCGTGCCCTTGAACATAAGGTGCTCGAAGTAGTGCGCAAGCCCGGTCGTTTCCGAAGGGTCATTCTTGCCTCCGACCTTCACGGCTATGCCGGTCTGGATACGCGGGGTTTCCTTGTTCACGCTCATATACACTTTCAGACCGTTGTCCAGAGTATAGATTTTCGTGCCGAGGGGATCATTTGCCACAGTCTCGTATCTGTACTGTGAGCAGGAGGCTGCCAAAGCCATTAGGGCTATGACTGCCGGAAATAAAATCCGTTTCATATAGATGTGGTTAATTGTGTTGCATTATCAAATAGGGAGCCTGGCATCAGTTCCTGCGCGCTATGCCTATATAATAGAACAATGTGGCAAGAGAGCCGATAGCTGCGATTACGTACGTGTAGGCTGCCCATTTGAGCGCGTCAATGGCCATTGGACGTGTGGTCTGGTCAGTCACTCCGGCCGAAGACAGCCATGAAATTGCCCTTGTGCTGGCATTTATCTCAACAGGAAGTGTTATTAGGCTGAATAGCGTAGTCATGGCGAACAGGCCGATTCCTATCCACAGCAGTGAAGGGAACACGTTTATCAGAATTACTCCGGCCAGAAGTACCCATTGTACGATGCTTGAAGAGAAGGACACGACGGGAACCAGTGCAGAACGCATTTTCAGGGGAGCATAGCCGGCCGCATGCTGTACCGCATGTCCGCATTCATGTGCCGCAACTGCTGCCGCTGCAACGCTTCTGCTTGCATATACGCCTTCGCTGAGGCTTACGGTCTTTGTCTGCGGGTTATAGTTGTCTGTGAGCATTCCTCGTGTGGCGACTACTTTCACGTCATATATCCCGTTGTCGTGCAGCATCTTGAGGGCGACCTCGGCTCCGGACATCCCGTTGGAAAGGGGCACTTTGGAATATTTGTTGAAACGGCTCTGCAGCATCTGCTGAATAATGAGGCTCAGTCCCATGACTATGAGCATTATAATCCAAATGTTCATTTTGTTGTTTTTTAAAAAATTGAATTCATGACATTATGTCATCTCCCGGAAGCAGTTCCTCCGGTCAGATAGCGCGGCCTATATGTGCAAAAAACAAGCCTGCTACAAAAATAGTATTTATGTCATAATATTTAGTAAATTTGCGGGCGTTTTTTGGCTGCCGGAAACAGTTTTCCGGACAGTCTGTCAAAAATTTGGAGATGTTTAGTGAAAATGACTTTTCGAGGCTGGAAATCAATCTTGACGGTTGTCTCGGGAACTACAGATATTTCAGGTCGGGGCTGCAGCCTTCGACAAAGTTGCTGGTACTTGTAAAAGCAAATGCATACGGGCATGGTGCCGTGGAGTTCGCTGCGCTTATGGAAGAGGCCGGGGCTGATTACCTTGCGGTGGCATACCCTATTGAAGGCATGGAGCTGCGCCAGGCAGGGATTAAGGTTCCGATAATTGTGCTCACTGCCGGAACGGATTTCTTTGACGGGATAATTGACGATAATCTCGAGCCGGGCATCCCGAACATGTACACTCTCAAGGCTTTGTGCGAAGTGCTTGAAAAGAGGGGAATCAAGGACTTCCCGATACACATCAAGCTTGATACTGGTATGCACAGGCTCGGTTTCATGACGGCAGAGCTTGATGAGCTGGCCAGCTTTCTCAGCACATGCGACATGGTGCGCGTGCAGTCGGTATATTCTCATCTCGCTGCCTCGGAAGACCCTGAGTGCGACGAATTTACTCTCGGGCAGATACGGATGTTCAATAAGAATGCAGACCGGCTGGCGGAGGCCCTCGGGTACAGGCCGATGTATCATATCCTCAATTCGGCCGGAATCGAGCGTTTTCCCGAGTACCAGTTTGACATGGTGCGCCTTGGAATCGGAATATACGGAATCAGCGCTCTGCCGGATGTGAAGCTTGATGCTGTCGCTTCATTCAAATGCAAGATATTGCAAATCAAGACCCTCAACCCTGAGGACGGTACGGTCGGGTATGGCCGCCGCGGCAAGGTAGCACCTGGAGGTACCGTAATTGCTACAATACCTGTGGGCTATGCTGACGGGATAGACCGTCACCTTGGCTGCGGACATGCCTCATTCATGCTCAACGGGCATCGCGTTCCTACTATCGGGAACATATGCATGGACATGTGTATGCTTGACATAACTGGTGTGGATGCGGAGGTCGGTGACACGGTGACGATTTTCGGTTCTGACCCTACTGTCGGAGAACTGGCCGGAATACTTGGCACCATCCCATATGAGGTCTTGACCTCAGTTCCGCGCAGGATAGAGAGAATCGTAATAAAAGGGGCAGCCGAATAAGTCAGGCTACCCCTTTTTCAAAGTCACTGAAATTTTGCTTAGGATCATTTGCTCTTCATGAAACGCAGGCATTTCATGACCCACGTAGGAAGCGGCTTGCTGTCATCGCGCTTCTCAAGATGAAGGTAGATGCCGAACTTCTTGAGGATAGGAATCTTGAACGTCTCGACAAACTCAATCAGTGTTCCGTCCGGATCTTCGATATAAGTGAAATGTCCGTCAGCCTCTCCCATCTTGAAGTCACGTCCGCTGTCGCATACGAATTTGTGGCCCAAAGCTTCTGATGCCTTGCGTACCTGCTCCATATTCCTGATGTCGAAGCACAAGTGGATGAAGCCCGGGTCGCCCCACAGGCGGCCTTCGTAAAGCTTGCGTGCAGCCGGTACTCCTTCGTCACCGATTCTCTGGACAAGCTCGATGTGTGATGTTCCCATGACTTCGCTCAGAGGGCCCTCAATAGGCCTTGAACGTGATAGCATCACCCTGCGCAGCTTGTATTCTCCTCCCGGAGTGCCCTTGAGGTCATCGAAAACGCCTGTCACATCGTACTCTATCTTGTCATAGTCCATGATGGAACTGTAGAACCTTATTGACTTGTCCATATCGGAAACTCCGAGAATCGCCCCGTTGTTGCCTCCAGTATTCTTGTCTTCATCTATGAACACATAGCTGTCGGACTCTATGTCGAACAGGTTGTTCCACGGGTCGAGCACAAAGAAATGCTCTTTTCCCGAAGGAGATGCGCAAGGCTCGGTAAGCACGTTCACTCCCTTTGCTTTCATCTGGCTGTATGCCGCGCGCACGTCGCGTGACTTGACCTTGCATGCAAAAATGCCGAGATCTCCGAATTCAGGCGTGAACTGCACATAGTTCAGCTCCCTGCCGCGCGGTTCCCATACCTCGAATCCGCCGCCTCCGCGAAGATTGAGCACCAGGATTGCATATCTCGGCTGAGGTTTCCCTCCGGTATATGGAAGCATCCTTTCTGCCACTCCCTCATCTCCGAACATTTTGAGGTCGAAACCGAACACGTCCTTGTACCATGCCCAGGACTCTTCTACGTTTCTGACTCCTATGCCGACCTGCTGTATGCCGCAGATAACTTTTCTCTTTTCCATGTTTAGTATTGAGTTTTATAAGAATAATTGCTTGTTAAACCTTTAATGTGCAGATATCCTGCTGGCAAGCTTCCAGTACAGCCATCTGAAATATCTGTAGAAATGCGCCATCAGAAGCTCTGTGCCACCTATCAGCTTCTGATGCTTTCTTTTAGATATGGCCCTGATGGCTATCTCGGCGCATCTGTCAACGTCCATTCCGTTGGCCTGGCCCGGATCCATCTTGCCGAACGCGTCACCCGAAGAAGTGATTGCACTTCTGGATATCTCCGTCCTTATGCGTCCTGGCACAAGAAGCGTCACATGGATGTTCGGATATTCCAGATCGAGCGACTCATAGAAGCCGTGTAGCGCATGCTTGCTTGCACAATATGCGGAGCGCAGAGGAAACCCGAACAGCCCTGATATGGAAGAGACAACGGCTATATGGACACTGTCACATGCGAGAATCATGTCTTTGAGTTTCTTTATGAGGTACACTCCTCCGAAATAGTTGACTTCCATTAATTTGCGGTCGGTCTCTATGCTTGTGTCAAGAGTCTTCGCCCTTTGGGACACCCCGGCATTGAGCAGGAAGAAGCTTACCTGTATCCCCTCGGACACGAGCCACTCTGCAAGAGCATCTATGGACTCTTTTTTCTCAAGGTCAATGCTCTTGAAGCGTGCCCTGGCCCCGAGGCTCATGCATTTCTGCGCGACTCTTTCAAGCTGGTCTTCACGGCGTCCTGTCAGTATCACTTCCGCTCCTTTTTTTGCGAACTGATATGCGAGTGCCTCACCTATACCGCTTCCCCCGCCGGTCACGAGGACGGTCTTGTCTTTGAAAATGACTTTTGGCATATTAATGTCTGTTTTTCTGGACTTTATATATTGTTCTCAGACTCTCAGAGCATGAGGCCTGCCTTGACTTTGGCTGCAATCTCGCCTCCGCGGATATGCTCAAGTATCTTCAGACCGAACTGCACTGCCCAGCCAGGGCCGCGTCCCGTTATCATGTTACCGTCTGCGACCACACCTTCCTTTACGTATTCCGCCCCCTTTTCAGTGAGTTTCTCCTCAAAGCCGTCATAGCAGGTCATTCTCTTTCCGCTTATCTCGGGAAGCAGGCTGAGCACGACGGCCGGTGCGGCGCATATTGCCGCGACTGTCCCGCCTTCCGAATAATGCTGCCTCATGATGTCCATCAGTTTGCCGAATGCTGCCAGATTGGATGAGCCTGGCATTCCTCCAGGGAAAATCATCACGTCAGAAGGGAGGCACGGGCCGAATGAAGTCGCTGCCTTGAACTCTCCGAATGACATGTCAGCAATTACGGGAATCCTGTTGGAGCTTGTAACGATCCTGTCCGAGTATATGGAAACGGTTTTGACATTGACCCCTCCTCTGCGGAGCATGTCCACTGTCGTGAGGGCCTCGGATATCTCGAAGCCGTCAGCAAGGAATATGTATGTGCCTTTCATATCTTATATTGTTCTTGTGTCTTGGATTACAGGCCCCAGTCTGAGGCCGTATAGGTGCTCTTCGGCGCCTGGGGAACGTTCGTGAAATATCGGAGTCCGGTTATTTTTTCCAGATCGCTCACGGACAGCATGTCTTTCTCGCTTACTGGTACGCCTCTCGGGGTCGCATGGCTTCTGACGAAAGCCGCGCATTTTATCTCAGATTCCTTGCACTGAGAAAGGGCCTTGCCGCTGTTGCCGGACTTGGTTCTCATTAGGACGTAATAGAACATTGACGGCTTGGTTACGTCGTTCCTGCCTCCGAATGATATTGTTTTCGGGGAGTCAGTGTAGCCCCTCCTGTCTGTGTATGTTTCGAAATATGTTCCGATTACCACGTAGAGAGTATCCTGGCAGACCTGGTTGTCAACCCAGTCCTCGAGGTTATTCCAGCCTCCTCCGCCTGTGTTGAAATTGCTCATTTCCTGTGGTGCGATGTTGCTGTAATAGAATACCTGCCTGTTGGTGGCTGTTGAGGATGTGCGTTCCGCAGAGCCGAGCATATGGCCCTTGTTGCAGCCTCCGCCTACGGTTTTTGAATTATACTGGATGTCTGACGGAATCCTAGGGTCTGTAGCATAGGCGTTAGTCCTGTTGGCGCTTCCCTCGTACATCTTGTGTCTCGGTGCAGCAACCCAGAGCGGGCAATGATGTTCAGCGCTGTAGCAGACTGTATAATTCCTGGCTTTCTTTCCGCCAGGGCCTTTCTCGTTTCCGTCGCAAAGATGATGGGCATACCATATCTGTGGATTCTGGCTGTCACGGATATAGCCGTCCTGTGTCTGGGTGTCCATGGCTGGCAGCTCGTACCACCCGTATCTTCCATCTGAAGGTCCGGGATTCGGATCTGGATCGGGATCTGGATCGGGCGTAGGGTCCGGGTCTGGGTCTGGGTCAGGTGTCGGATCCGGGTTTGCGCCGGAACCATAGCCTTTCATATACAGAGTCAATTCATTCTGGCTGCCTGTGTAGCAGGCAAAGCGGGGAGCATTGCTGTTCCACTGGAGCCTGCGCTCCGCATTTGATACGCACGAGAGTGTTATGCGGCCGTTATTGAAAGAAATGTCCCAAAGATAGTCCTCATCATTTGCCGAAGGCTTGGATGCGCTCTTGTACAAGGCGTTTTTCGTGCCCTGGAAACCTATGAAACCGACACCCTCCACCTTGATGGCGTAATGTCCGCCTTCCTTGGAGATGATGCTTTTGTGCTTGTCCCCTTCTTCTGCCGGGATGCCCTCGGATGTAAGATGCCCGGAAAGGTCGGATGAGGAAACTCC
>DBLW01000190.1 GCA_002298075.1 Bacteroidales bacterium UBA714
TGGACGGTTTCAATCTGCGCGGGCTGATGGGCATGCTCAACGAATCCACGCAGACGCGTGTCGATGTCGGACGTGTGGACCTTATGAAGAAATTTTCGTTCTTTGAAGTTGACGAAAGCCGTGCTTCTGAGGTGCTTAGGGCATTTGACAATCTCGCATGGAATGACCGGCCTGTTGTGGTTGAGATGGCCGATGATGTGAAAGAGGCGCAGGGCGAAGATGAATGGATGCCTTTGAAGGAGTATAAGAGGTCGCGTGCCTCGAAAGCCGGAAGGGGAGGACGTAAAGGCGCTCCTGGAAGAGGTGCCGGCAGAAGTGCAGGACAAAGGTCCGGAAGGGGAGAGCGTTCTTCGTCAGGCAGGTCAGGACGAAGTGGCAGGTCTTCCGGAAAAAGGAGATAAAATAAGCGGTGGCATGAATTATTCATTTTCATGCCACTGTTTTTTATATGAGTAAAGTCTGTTGCCGAAAGCTTCTGCTTTGACAAGGTTGACGTCCTGTCTGTACAGAGTCAAAATAAATTTTGCTTTTGCACTTGACATATCCTATATTTGCCGTCATGAAAATTAAATGGAACAAAATGCGCATGTGGTCTGACGGGGCTTTGACGAAGGCTCTGAAAGCTGGGGATATGGGTGCGTATGAAGAGTTGTTCTATAGGTATTATGCATTGATTTTCAGGTTTGTATCCCGTTTTGTCCGCAATGAGGCTTTGGCTGAGGATGTCGTGCAGAATATTTTTATGAGGCTTTGGCTCAATAGGGAGAATCTTGATGAAAACAAGTCGGTAAAGAATTTTCTGTATGTGTCTGCAAGAAATGAATCTTTTGATATCCTGAAATCACAGAAAGAGAACATGATGTCTCTCCGGACAGTTTTGGGCGGCGAGTCCGATTTTTCCGATGTCAATATAGAGGAGGATTGCAATTCTGCGGAAATGCTTGGGATTGTTCTGCGTGGCATTTCGAAACTTCCTCCGCAGCGTCAGCTTATTTTCAGGATGAGCCGTTATGAGCATCTGTCAAACAAGGAAATAGCGGACAAACTTAATCTTTCTGTCCGTACGGTTGAAAAGCATATCCAGCTTGCCATTAAGGATTTGAAGCAGTCTGTCAATTAGAGTCTTTGTCTTGGGCCGCGTTTCCTGACTGTCTGGAGGGTTCCATGCAGATTTTTTCAAAAAAATATATTCCCGGATTACGTAGTAGGGCGTAGATAGTCGTACTTGTTGCAGAAGTGAGATTTTGCAGGGAATACGCCGGATACGTCTTGAAAACGCCAAGGGATAAAAAGAAAAAACTATAGCGGTTATGCTGTCAAGAATCGAAAAATATTTCAACGGGGAGCTTTCTGAGAAGGAGGCTCTTGAAATGCAGATATGGCTTGCGGGCCATTCTGATGACCCTGAGGTAATGAAAGAGATTGACCGTGTTTTTGACGCAATGTCGGAAACCGCTATTGGGGATGGCAGCTGTGATGCCGGGGCCGGGAGAGCCTTTGCAGGAATCCGGGACAGGCTCGGGCTTGGCAGGGCGTCGAAAAGAAACGCTGATATTTTCCGCCGGATAGAAAGGGCGGCAGCCATAATGGCGATTCCTCTTATGCTCGCTGCCGGTATCCTTTACATGAAATCAGAACGCCCTGAAGTGGCATGGCTTGAGGTCAATGTGCCATCAGGGCAGATAGACACTGTCAGCCTTGCCGACGGATCCATGCTTGTGCTCAACTCCGGAAGCCGGGTGACATACCCGCAGCAGTTCAAAGGAGCGGAAAGAAGGGTGTTCGTAGAAGGTGAAGTCCTTGCGGACATTGCCAAGGACCCAGAAAAACCATTCATAATACAATCCGGAGACGTAAATGTGCGTGTACACGGAACCAGATTCGACTTCAAGTCATACGGCAACAACAATTGCGTGGAACTGCTCCTGATGGAAGGCTCGGTAAGCCTTGACCTCAACTGCGGTGAGGCTCCGCGGGAAGTCCGCATGAAACCAGGAGACATGGTCCACTACGACCGCAATACGGGAGACATAAACCTGACATCATTCAATCCGCAGGGATTCAAGACATTCGCAAACGGCTCTCTCCATTTCATCAACCTGAAGATGAGCGATATAGCCAAAGACCTCGAACGCATATTCGATGTGCGCATAGCCATCATGGACAAGACATTGGCAGACACCCGCATATTGGCATTCTTCTCCAACAATGAGGACCTGGACCAGATTCTGTCATCCATGAACACTGACCGCAAGATGAAAATCCGGAAGAAAGACGGCATAATCTATCTTTCTTCATCAAGATAAACATCCAAATAACCATTAACCAATTAAAATGAAAAGAATTGCGCAAATTTGGGCAATTCTCGCATCCTTACTGCTATATCCCTCCGTTTCGGCGCAGAATATCTCGCTGAAACTCAGGAATGTGACCGTGCAGGAAGCGATTACGGCCCTGAATCAGACGGAAAGCTATTCCATCATTCTCAATTCTGACGCTGTTGACCTCAACCGGAAGGTAAGCGTTTCAGCTCAGAATGCTCCCATCACCGAAGTCCTGGCCCAGGTGTTTGCCGGCCAGAATGTGGACTTTGTAATCAACGGCCACAGCATCTCGGTTATTGCCGCCAGGCCCCAGCCCCAGTCACAGCAGCCTCAACCGGCCGGAAAAACGGATTTCAGAGGAAAGGTCACCGACTCGTCCGGTGAGCCGCTCATCGGAGCCTCCCTTAAAATCGTCGGCACGGACAAAGGCTTCATTACAGACATCGACGGGAATTTCAGCCTTACGGACATGACCTTCCCTTTAGAGGCAATTGTCTCATTCATCGGATATTCGGATACCAGGGTCCGCATAACGGGCAAAGAACCGCAGCCCTGGCACATCACTTTGGACGATTCGCAGAACCTGCTTGACGAAATCGTGGTCGTAGGCTACGGAACACAGAAAAAGTCAAGCCTCTCAGGCTCAGTCTCAATTGTAAGCGGAAAAGAACTTAATGCAAGACCTGTCGTATCGGCAGCCAATGCCTTGCAGGGAACCGACCCTGCCACGAACATCTCATTCGGAACCGGTTCTCCCGAGGGCAGCTACAGCATCAACATCCGCGGCGCCCTCTCACTCAACTCCGGCTCTCCTCTTGTGCTTGCTGACGGGGTTGAAGTCAGCCTAAGCCAGATAAACCCCAATGACATAGAGTCCATCTCGATACTGAAAGACGCATCATCCTGTGCGATATACGGAACAAAGGCATCCGCCGGAGTGGTGCTGATAACGACAAAGGCCGGAAAGCGCGGTGACAATGCGACCGTAAGCTACAGCGGACGCGTAGGCTGGCAGATGAATACCACATCGACAGACTTCATCCGCACGGGGTATGACCATGTGACCATAGTCAACAACTTCATGAACAACTCTTCGGACGCCACTCATGACATTTTCCAATATACCGAGGCAAACGGCGGGCTGCAGATGCTTTATGACCGACGCAATGACCTCACGGAAGACTCCTCGCGCCCATGGACAATAGTGGATGAGGCTACGGGAAAATATTATTACTACGGCAACTTCGACTGGTACGGCCATATCTACCGCAGGGTCCGTCCACAGACCGAGCATAATATCTCGCTGCAGGGAGGTTCTGAAAAGATAAGCTACTATGCCAGCGGAAGATACCTTTATCAGAAAGGCATGATGAGGCTCGCCGACGACACTTATTCCGACTACGCGTTCAGGGCGAAGCTGAGCGTCAATCCGCTAAAATGGCTGAAATGGTCCACCAACATTTCATACGACAAATCAGCCTACAGATACGGAGGATACTATAACTACGAGCAGGTCTTCGGTGCTCTCCAGTCCAATATCTGTGCGGCATGGCTTCCGGAAAACCCTGACGGAACTATAGTTAGCTATGTCAACCAGCTTGCCAAGAACTCTCCGATGGGAGGCGGCCGTGTCGGCATATTGTCTGCCGGAAAGAACAGCAACAGCCGTGAAAATGAATATCTTACCTTGACAAACTCCTTGGTGGTCAATTTTATGAAGGAACTTTATCTGACAGCCTCATATGACTACAGGACAAGGGACAGGCTCTACAAATACCGCAGCATGACATATGACTACTCCCGCACGGAAGGTCTTGTGGAGACAGCAGCGGCTACCGGAGCCAATGAGAACATGTACCAGGAGTCCAACTTCAAGTATAAGGGCCACAATGTTAATATATACGGCACATACGAGGACACATGGAAAAATGCCCACAACTTCAAATTTGTGGCTGGAGGACAGTATGAGCATTACCGTTCCACAAATCTGACAGTCAAGAACACGGGCCTTACTTCCGATGACCTTGCTACATTCGCAGTGGCTACAGGAACGCCTGTCCTCACCCAGAACATCGAGGCCTACAAGACTCTCGG
>DBLW01000094.1 GCA_002298075.1 Bacteroidales bacterium UBA714
CCGTCTGTTTTGTGGACGGGGAGTTTACACTGAAGCATATATATCATACTGAAAACGGGCTGCGCCTTGTTCCGGCAAACAGCAGGTATCCCGAGATTGAGGTGGTTGAGGGCGTGGATTTCATCATGTGGGGAGTGGTCACATATGTCATTAAAAAAGTCCGGTGATGATTGCTCTTGTGGACTGCAATAATTTTTTCGTTTCTTGCGAGAGGGTGTTCCGGCCTGAGCTGGAGGGGAAGCCTGTTGTCGTCTTGTCTAACAATGACGGGTGTGTGGTCTCGCGCAGCAATGAAAGCAAGGCTCTCGGCATAAAGATGTGCACGCCTTTCTATAAGATACGGCATCTTGCCGAAAACGGGTCCATCGTGGCCTGTTCGTCCAATTATGCGTTGTACGGGGACCTTTCGGCGCGTGTGATGTCGATATTGGCAGATGCCGTCCCGAAGGTGGAGATTTATTCTGTGGATGAGGCATATCTGCATCTTGACGGGATAAGTGAGGACATGATGCCCGGGTTTTGCCGTTCCATAGCATCCAAGGTGCGCAAATGGGTGGGGATTCCTGTAAGCATAGGCGTGGCTCCTACCAAGACGTTGGCCAAGGTCGCGAGCCATTTTGCAAAAACGTATAAGGGCTATGGCGGTGTGTGCATGATAAACACCGAGCAGAAGCGCCTCAAGGCTCTTGAACTGACTCCTATAGAGGAGGTTTGGGGAGTCGGCAGGAAACTGGCACCGAAGATGGCCGGCTGGGGTATATCTACGGCAATGGATTTTGCAATGCGTCCTCGTGAATGGGTGGACGGAAAGCTCGGGCTGCATGGAGTCAGGACTTGGGAGGAACTTGGCGGAAGGGTCTGCATTGAAGCGGAGAAGGAGGACCGCCGAAAGTCAATCTGCACGTCACGTTCGTTCGCGGACATGACTGGAGAATTGCAGGACCTGTCGCAGAGGGTTTCCGATTTCGCGGCAATGTGTGCAAGGAAACTCCGGGAGGAAGGCTCTGCCGCCGGCGAGGTGACTGTGTTCCTGCATACAAACCGTTTCAGGTATGATCTGGAGCAGTATTGTCCTTATGTGACAATGCGCCTGGATGTGCCGGCGAACAGTACGGCTGAGATTGTCGGTACGGCATTGAAGGCTTTGAGGCTGATATGGCGTCAGGGCTATATGTACAAGAAAGCTGGGGTTATAGTCGGGGATATAGTGGCTTCGGATGCCGTGCAGCCTGCCATGTTTGATTTTGACGGAGAATTGCGTGAAAAGAATGACCGCATTTCAAGGGTTATGGATGCCGTGAACGGTTCGGGAAAGTCTGACGGCAATTCTCTTTTGAGGCTCGCATCCCAAAGGCCCGGGAACTATTCGGAAGGAATAAGGAGCGGCTACCGCTCGAACAGATATTCCACTTCACTGGATGAGATAATCGAGGTGCATTGAATGGAGGCTTTGCTCTTGCTTCCCGATATGCCTGGCTATGAGCGCTTTTTGAAAAAATGGTGCCCTTTGATGTATGCCGATATTCAAAAAAAATATATCTTTGCCGAATTATGGGCACATCGCTCCGTGTGGCAGTGTCCCGTGTCTTGGACTTTGATAAACAAATACAACTGATATAGTTATGGTAAAGGTAAATTTGGGAGGCTGCAGCTCCTTCGTAAAAGATGCAGATTATAAGTCATATGTTGAAAAGGCATTGTCTGCCCTTGACGTGCTTGAGGCCGGTACCGGTGCAGGAAACGATTTCCTCGGATGGAAACATCTTCCTACGGAGACACCGGAATCTCTTGTGGAAGAGTGCGAGCAGATAAGGGACGCATGGAAGGAAAAGGGCGTTGACCTTGTCGTAGTGATAGGAATCGGTGGCTCGTATCTCGGTGCAAAATGTGCCCTCGAAGCTCTTTCGCATTCATTTGCAAACAGCCTCAAGGGAGAGAAGAAGGCTCCTCAGCTGGTTTTTGCGGGACATAACCTTTCGGAGGAATACATGAGCGAGCTTATGGACCTCATGAAGGAGCGCAATACGGCTGCTGTCGTTATCTCAAAATCAGGCACGACTACTGAGCCTGCAGTGGCTTTCCGCCTTATAAAGCAGTATATCGAGCAGACATATGGCGTGAATGAGGCTGCTGAGCGTATCGTGGCCGTTACTGATGCGCACAGGGGAGCGCTCAAGTCTCTCGCTACCCAGGAGGGCTACAAGACTTTCGTGATTGAGGACAACGTGGGAGGACGTTTCTCTGTCCTTACCCCTGTAGGCATACTGCCTATAGTGCTTGCGGGATTTGACATCAGGCAGATGCTCAAGGGTGCTGCCGAGATGGAGGAGGCGTGCGCGAAGAGGTGTGAGTGCAATCCGGCCGTGCAGTATGCCGCAATGAGGAATCTCCTTTATGACAACGGAAAGAAAATAGAGATTCTCGTGTCATATAATCCTAAGCTCCAGTATCTTGGAGAGTGGTGGAAGCAGCTCTACGGAGAGTCTGAGGGCAAGGACGGAAAGGGCATTTTCCCTGCTTCCGTAAGTTTCACTACTGACCTTCATTCAATGGGACAGTATATCCAGGACGGCGAGCGTCATCTCATGGAGACTGTCGTGACTGTGGAGAACAGCAACCGCAGCATGACAATCGCCAATGACCAGCAGAATCTTGACGGGCTCAATTTCCTCACAGGAAAGCATATCGAGGAGTGCAACGCGATGGCGGAGCTCGGTACCAAGCTTGCCCATATCGACGGCGGCGTGCCTCAGCTTTCCGTTTCTGTGGAGCGCATCAATGAGTACAACCTCGGCGCGTTGTTCTATTTCTTCGAGAAGGCTTGCGGAATAAGCGCATATGTCCTCGGAGTCAATCCTTTCAACCAGCCTGGAGTTGAGGCTTACAAGAAGAACATGTTCGCTCTTTTGGGCAAGCCTGGATATGAGGAGCAGGCAAAGGCTCTTCAGGCAAGGATAGAGAAATAATTATGTTGTCCGCATGTTGCGGAGCAGTTCTTACGGTTCGCCGCCCTTTAAAGGACGGCGAACATTGTGAAAAGGCGATTGTATGAAAAATGAAGGGGAGTGCCGTCTGACTATGCTCGGCACAGGCAATGCCGCCGTGACCAAATGCTATAACACGTGTTTCCTGCTGCATACAGGCAAAGCCGTGCTCCTTGTTGATGCCGGCGGCGGTAACGGAATCCTGACGCAGCTTGAAAAGGCCGGTGTGCGGCTGTACGAAATCCATGACATATATCTCACTCATGTTCATACGGACCATATACTCGGGGCCGTATGGGTTGTGCGCATGATTTCCCAGGCCATGAAAAGCGGAAAATACGAGGGGCAGCTGAATGTCTATGGACACTGTAAGGTCCTGGATGCACTTGACGGGATATGCAGGCTTACGCTTTCCCCGAAGCAGCTCCAGCCTTTTGGTGAACGTATATTTTTCCGTGAGGTTTCGGACGGGGAGGATGTTTCCATAGGGGACATCAGGCTGACATGCTTTGACATCATGTCCGAAAAAGAGAAGCAGTTCGGATTCCGTGCAACGCTTCCAGGCGGAAAGACACTGGTCTGCCTTGGCGATGAGCCATATGATGAGCGCAACAGCCGTCATGTCTGCGGTGCGGACCTGCTTATGTGCGAGGCATTCTGCCTGTATCGTGACCGTGATGTGTTCAAGCCATATGAGAAACATCACAGCACTGCTCTTGAGGCCGGCGCGGTAGCCGCTCAATGCAATGTGCGCAATCTTCTTCTTTACCACACCGAAGACCGCACTCTCGCCGAACGCAAAGCCGCATATTCAGCAGAAGCCGCAGTCAATTTCAAGGGAGGCATATTCGTGCCTGACGATTTGGAGGTTATTGAACTGTAGGGTGCCCCGGTGTGCTGCCGGTATCAGTGAAAGGTTGCGAAACGCCTCTGTCTGGCGAAAACGGTAAAAGAATCGGGCGATTCTTAAACGGAATTGCATTTCTGGATGAAACGGTAAAAATTTTTGCCGATTCTTAAACGGAATTGACTTTGGGGACCATTCGGTGAAAATCTTGGCCGATTTTTTTACGGAATGGTCTATTGAATCGGCAATGTTGCCTTATGAGCGGCGGGATTATATGCGTTTGCTTGGTTTGGACTGACCAGTATTGGCCTGGCCAGACTACTATTTGAAGCAGGAGGATTATGCAATTGCTGCTCTTGTTATAATATTAAATAGCGTTCTTGGAAAATTTCGATAAAATCAGTAATTTTGTGTTCTGCGGAATGGTTGCAATGTGCAGTCTGGATTTGTAGGCTTGTCTTTGGAATGTCTGCTGAATGACAGCATTCTTGAATGTTGTAGTCGGAGTGGCAAGGAACTTTGTATGTTCTGCTGGTGTGTTTTGATTGGCCGCATCTTTTATTAAAGGATTATTGCTGGCCTGCCGTGTTGAAAGGCATATGGTTGGGACAGACAGAAATATTGGTTACCGCGGAGTTTTGAATCCGCAAAGCGAGTTAGGTCATATCGTGCCTGGCTCGCTTTTTTGTTACGGAGGGCTATGTCGCCTTTGCCTTGTGCTGATATGGTTTGGTCTTGTCCGGAGCGGCTGGGCTTCTGTGGCTTGGGCAGTTCTTGCTGCTGTGGTGAAAAGGTGACGGGCCAGCTGTTGATGAAAACGGTAAAAATATCGGGCGATTCTTAAACGGAATTGACTTTGGGGACCATTCGGTAAAAATCTGGGCCGATTTTTAAACGGAATCTTGATTTGCTATGGTGCATGTTTGGGTGGAATGCTGAGGATAATTGGGCGTAAGCTCTTGAAAATATAGGAATTATGGCAACATTAGTGGAGAAGGAAAGAAGGTGCATGT
>DBLW01000115.1:0-8435 GCA_002298075.1 Bacteroidales bacterium UBA714
TGCACGACTTCTTCCTCTATAATATGTTCAGGTTCGGATATTCTGCTGAAAAGATTTTCTTTCTGGCCAAGAAGGCATTTTCCGGAGAGTATAGCGATGAAACCATTGAAAAATGGCTCAGGACATTCATGAAACGTTTTTTTGCCCAGCAGTTCAAGAGGTCATGCCTGCCGGACGGGCCGAAAGTAGGTTCGGTCAGCCTTTCCCCGAGAGGAGACTGGAGAATGCCCTCAGATGCAAAAGCTACATTATGGACAGAATTCTGAAATGATTACTCTATGACTTGTTTTCCGAAAGACCCGGCAATGCTGCTGAGCTGGACAAATATGAAACTGAGGGATTTCTATCCGGACATGGAATCCCTCTGCGATGACCTGTGCATAGACCAGGATGAAATATTCGGGCTCCTGTCACAAGGCGGATACGAATATGACAGGGAACACAACAAGTTCATTTAGCCAGCCTCAGCAACATGAAGAGACTGAAAATCAACCTGCTTTGGAAGATTCTGTCCGCAATTGCGCTCGGAATCGGGTCAGGATTCGCCGCACCTGACTGGATGGCCCGGATATTCATAACTTTCAACGGCATATTCAGCCAGTTCCTCGGATTCGCCATACCCCTTATAATAGTAGGACTGGTTACACCGGCCATCGCGGACATCGGAACCAAGGCAGGCAAGATGCTCTTCATAACGGTTTTGACAGCATACCTTTCAACCATTGCGGCAGGTTTCATATCCTATTTCACAGGAGCGGCCTTTTTCCCTGGGTTCATTCTCGGTTCAGAACCTGCCAAGGCATTTGTCAATGAAGCAGAAGGGCTAACACCGTTTTTCACGGTAAGCATTCCACCGCTCATGAATGTGATGACAGCGCTTGTGCTCTCTTTCACCCTCGGTCTCGGACTTGCAGCCCTCGGGGAAAGCACTCTCAAGAATGCCGTGCGTGATTTCGGTGAAGTAGTGACCAAAATGATAAACACAGCCGTCATTCCGCTGTTGCCGCTGTATATTTTCGGCATATTCATGGACATTACTATAGCCGGCCAGGTGTTTCCCATAATAAAAGTCTTCATAAAAATCATCGGGATAATATTTGTTCTGCACATAGGGATACTTCTGCTGCAATTCTCCACAGCGGGAGCCTTGGCCCGAAAGAATCCATTGAAGCTGCTGTGGAACATGATTCCGGCATATATGACAGCCTTAGGAACGCAGTCATCCGCAGCAACAATTCCTGTAACACTGGCCCAGACGCGCAAGAACGGAGTTTCGGAAGACGTGGCAGGCTTCGTGATACCCCTCTGTTCAACCATACACATGTCAGGAAGCATGCTGAAGATAGTGGCATGTGCCCTGGCGCTCATGATAGCCGACGGAATGCCATACGGACTTGAGATGTTCGCCGGATTCATATGCATGCTCGCCATAACCATGATTGCAGCCCCCGGAGTCCCCGGAGGAGCGATAATGGCTGCTCTCGGCCTTTTAGGCAGCATCCTGAACTTCAATGAAGAGATGCAGGCCCTGATGATTACATTATATATCGCCATGGACAGCTTCGGGACAGCCTGCAATGTAACTGGAGATGGAGCGATAGCCATTGCCATCGACCGCATTACAAGACGCGAAGGCAAATCCGCATGAAACCGGTTTCAGACATCTCCAGGCCACATTTCCTACATCCATTCATCATAGCATGGCCCGGCGGATTTTGACGGCACCGGAAAAAATCGTAACTTGCGCCACTGAAACTCTAAACCTGAAGACATGACTCCTGAAACAATTGCTCAGATTGACGCGATAAACGTCAACATGAACGAGACGGGAATGAACATCATAAACATTGTTCTTGCATTCGTGATGTTCGGCGTGGCGCTCGGCATCAAGCCCGCAACCTTCATCAGCATACTGCAAAAGCCGAAATCCATCATCATCGGGATAATCTGCCAGCTGGTGCTGCTTCCCTGCCTCACGCTCCTTCTGGCAATTGCGATGAACGGGATGATTTCACCGATGATAGCCCTCGGAATGCTCCTTGTGGCATCCTGTCCCGGAGGCAACATTTCGAATTTCATCACTTCCCTATCCAAAGGAAACACCGAGCTGTCCGTGTCGCTGACGGCATTCAACACCGCAGCCTGCATTTTCACGACACCGATGAACTTTGCGTTCTGGGGCGGCCTGTACCTCAAGTTCGCTGAAAAGAGCTTCATACTTCCGGAATTGTCAATACCTTTCTGGGAAATCTTCAAGACAATAGTCATCCTGCTGGGAATACCTCTTGTCCTGGGAATCCTGTGCAGGCAATATCTTCCGAAAATCGCAGTGAAGCTCCAGAAGCCGATGCAGTATCTGTCCGTGGCCTTTTTCATAGTCATGGTAATCCTGACTTTCAGCAACAACATCGACGCATTCCTCAAATGCATCAGATACATATTCCTCATCGTCCTGACACATAACCTGCTGGCCTTGGGAATAGGATATCTTGCAGGAACTGCATTCCGCCTGCCGTACAAAGACAGGAGAACTATTACAATCGAGACCGGAATACAGAACTCCGGACTGGGACTCGTGCTACTGTTCAATCCTGCCATATTCGGTCCCGAATGGGCTTCGAACGGAGGAATGGTCGTGATTACCGCATGGTGGGGCGTGTGGCACATAATCTCAGGACTCACGCTCGCATACAGCTGGAGACTGTTCGGCAGAAAAGAAAACAAAGAATAATGAAAGCAATATATGAAAAGGACGGCCTGTACAGTTCGCTCAGGCCCGTTGTTGACTGGTGCTGCAGGCACAGCTACCGCAGATTTGAAATGCATGGTGAAGAGAATCTCCCGGAAGACGGGGCGCTGATTCTTGCACCGAACCATACCAACACTCTTATGGACGCCCTTGTAATGTTGCGCGCATACAAGGGCCCGACAGTATTCGGTGCGCGGGCAGACATATTCAAAAAGCCGGCAATCGCCAGAATAATGCATTTTTTGCGTATTCTTCCGATGGTGCGCCAAAGGGACGGACTTCGCAATGTGCTCAAGAACCATGAGAACACGGAAACCATAGTCAGCACACTCGAACACGGGGTGCGCTTCTGCATATTCCCTGAGGGCAAGCACAGGACCATGCACTCCCTGCTGCCGCTCGGCAAAGGCGTTCTCCGTGCAGCTTTGGCCGCAAACGCCAAGTTCGGACACGTCAAGCCGGTATATATCGTTCCGGTGGGAATAGAATACGGAGACTGGTTCAGGTACCGCAGCACATGCATGATAACATACGGAGAGCCTATAAATGTGACCCAGTTCGTCAAGGAGTTTGACGTGCAGAACGAGGCCCAGGTTTTCGAGCCTCTCAAGAAAGAGCTGGCGTCAAGGATGTCGGGGCTCATAACATACATCAGCGATGATGAGAATTATGACGGCAAATGGGCACTTGTACGCATACTCTCCTGCCCTCAGCGCACAAGAAGCCTTTACGGCAGGATGGCTCTCAACAAAGGCATTATTTCCCGAATTGAAAATGCATGCGGACAGCATCCTGAAGAAATGGCCGTACTTCTCTGCCAAGCCGGGAGATTCAGCACGGAAATGAAACGGAAAAAGCTTTCCCACTGGTCTGCCGGTAAGAAGAATCCGGCCGGAAATGCACTCCTGAAAGGTCTGGCTGCATTTGCAATGCTACCCTATTTCATATTCTGCGCCATTGCAAGCCTTCCGCTGTGGGCCACATTCATGGCTCTGAAGAAAAAGCTGAAGGACAAGGCTTTCCGCAATACGGCAGGATTCGGTGTCAAGCTCGCAATGGGCCCGATTGTCTTCGCCCTATGGGCCGTACTCGCCTTATGCCTATTGGAATGGCCTCTCGCCCTCGCACTGTCTGTCCTGACCATACCGTCATACAGCTTTTTCCATGATTATATCGAGTTCATGCGCAGATGGATATCAGACCTGCGCTTTATGTCAGACCGGAAACTGAAAGAAGAGTACTGCAGGATATGCTCACGCGCAGAAGAGATGCTCGGCATCACGCGATAGCGCATAATTCAAAAAAGATTTCAGAAACATCATCCCGACTTGCCATGAAACAGGAGACAAGAAAATTATTTTGCGGAGTGATTGCGGCAATAATGGCCTCATATTTTCCGGCATTTGCAAACATGAACCCAGCTGCCACAGGCATGTGCGGCAAAACGGAGGAAACTTCAAAAGAAAGCGGCAAGCCGGCCAAGAAACACAAGAAAGAAGTCAAATACAACGAGGCAGGTGAAATAATAAAGACCGGAGTGAACTTCGGTCCGCTTCCGGTAGTGGCCTTCGACGCCGACCGAGGATTCCAGTTCGGAGCGCTTCTGAACATGTATGTGTTCGGTGACGGCAGCACCTACCCGAACCCTAAGTCATCATGGTACATCGAAGCATCCGCATACACAAAGGAAAGTACAATCGGTAGCTATAAGTTTGTGGTCAACTATGACAACAAGACCCTTATCCCCGGGGTCAGGATGTCCATATGCACGGGATACTATAAAGACGCCGCCCTTGATTTCTATGGCTTCAACGGATTCAGGAGCAATTATGACATGGGACTCATAAAGGACAGTTTCGAATTCGACGACCAGAAGCTCCAGACGAAATTCGACACTAAAGGCAAGATGCCCAAAGGATTCTACCGTTTCGGACGCGATCTGGTAAAGGCCAAGATAGACTTTACTGGGCAGATTCTCAAGAATTTCTTTTGGGAGGCAGGATACAATTTCTCATGGATAAAAGCACAGGACTACATAACAAACGGATATGCCGTGATGAATGGCAACTCCCTATTCGGCCTTTACAAAGACTGGGGGATAATTCCCGAAGAAGAGGCCGACGGAGGCATCATATCTTCACTGCGCCTCGGACTGATGTATGACAGCCGCAATATAGAGAACAATCCCACCAAAGGCATATGGGCGGAGGCACATGTGGTCGGAGCACCTAAATGGCTTGGCACGACGCACGGGCACTACAAATTCTGCGGAACATTCAGGCACTATGTACCGTTAGGAACAGAAAAGCTGATTTTCGCATACAGGCTTGCATATCAGGGATTTTTCAGCAATGCTCCATGGTATGCCCTGCCGTTCTACACGACAATGGGACCGAATGCCGATTATGACGGAGTAGGCGGTTACCGCACAGTCAGAGGCCTGATGCTCAACAGGGTACAGGGACTCCACACTGGGTTCTACAATGCCGAGTTCAGGTGGAGATTCATTGATTTCAAGCTATGGAAGCAGAATATCGCGTTCGCGGTGAGCGCTTTCTGCGACGGAGCACATGTTTTCAAAGACTATGACATGACTCTCTCCGATGAGCGCAGGGAGCAGCTTGGAGCAGCGGCCCCGGAAAAAGTTGAGATGTACAACAAATTCGTGCTTGACAGGAAAGACGGTTTCCATGGTTCTGCGGGAGCCGGTCTCCGCTTTATCATGAACCAGAATTTCATCGTAGCCTTCGAGTATGCCCGCTGCTTCAACAAACAGGATGGCAACGGAGCTTTCTACATCAACACCGGCTTCCTGTTCTGAGACGGAACACCAAAACGGACAACCCCAAATACAAATAGATACGATTATGGACCAGATGACAAAAAAGTATGTGGACGGCTTCATGGCCGACCTCATGGGCCGGAATCCCGGCGAGAAGGAATTTCACCAGGCCGTACGAGAAGTGCTTGAGAGTGTAGCTCCATACATCATGGAGCATCCCTACCTCTTGGACCAGAAGATTCTTGAGAGAATCGTGGAGCCGGAGCGCATTATCATTTTCCGTGTGCCGTGGGCAGATGACGAGGGTGAAATTCATGTAAACAGGGGCTACAGGGTGCAGTGCAGCAGCGCAATCGGCCCGTACAAGGGAGGAATACGCTTTCATCCGAGCGTAAACCTCAGCATCATGAAGTTCCTTGCATTCGAACAGACATTCAAGAACAGCCTCACTACCCTCCCGATGGGAGCTGCCAAGGGAGGCTCAGACTTCAACCCGAAGGGCAAGTCGGACAATGAGGTGATGCGCTTCTGCCAGAGCTTCATGACAGAGCTGCACAGGCACATCGGAGCTGACACGGACGTGCCTGCCGGAGACATCGGAGTCGGCGGACGTGAGATCGGCTACATGTTCGGGCAATACAAAAGGCTCCGTGACGAATTTACCGGAGTCCTCACAGGAAAAGGACTTGCATGGGGCGGAAGCCCGCTCAGGCCTGAAGCGACCGGTTACGGGACATGCTACTTCGCAAGCGCAATGCTCAGCACGAGGGGCGACAGCTTCAGCGGAAAGACCGTGGCCATATCAGGCTCCGGAAACGTGGCGCAGTTCGCCGCACAGAAAGCGCTTCAGCTCGGCGCAAAGGTAGTCACAATGTCAGACTCCAACGGCTACATATACGACCCAGACGGAATAGATGAGGAAAAGCTTGAATACATTATGCAACTGAAAAACATATTCCGCGGACGCATCAGGGAATATGCGGAAAAATATCCTTCAGCGACATATTATCCTGAAGAGCGTCCTTGGAGCGTAAAATGCGACATTGCCCTCCCGTGCGCGACACAGAACGAGCTTGACGGCAATCAGGCGCGCACCCTCGTGGCAAACGGCTGCATATGCGTGGCGGAAGGAGCCAACATGCCTTGCACGCCGGAAGCCATAGAAGTATTCCAGCAGGCCAAGCTGCTCTATTCGCCGGGCAAGGCTTCAAATGCTGGTGGAGTAGCAACTTCCGGACTGGAGATGACGCAGAATTCCATGAGGCTGAAATGGACAAGGGAAGAGGTTGACGGACATCTCAAGAGAATCATGACGGACATTCATGAGGCCTGCGTGAAATATGGAACTGAGAAAGACGGTTATGTGAACTATGTAAAGGGAGCGAACATTGCCGGGTTCATCAAAGTGGCAGAAGCCATGATGTCGCAGGGACTCGTCTGATTCCAAGGCTTGAAATGCGCTTGATGTTATCTAAGCAGTGATTTCTGCAGTTATTTCGAAAGAAAGCAATTGCGTTCAGCAAAAAAAGCCGTAAATTAGCAGGCTGTTTTGACACATCAGATGTCATACAGCCTGTTTTTGTAATCCTTTAGAACAACTGGAAAGATGCATATAGGAATCGCCGGCAACATCGGCTGCGGAAAGACTACTTTGACAAGAATGCTCGCGGAGCACTACGGATGGACACCCAAGTTTGAGGCTGTCACCTACAATCCGTATCTTGAGGACTACTACAAGGACATACAAAGATGGTCATTCAATCTTGAGACCTACTTTCTGACACAGCGCTTCAAGGATGTGCTGGAAATAGCGAAATCGGACAATGTAATCATACAGGACAGGACAATATTTGAGGGCGTGCATATCTTCGTGGCCAACAACAAGGCCATGGGAAACCTCTCGGACCGGGATTTCGACACATACATGGACCTTTTCCAGCTGATGATGTCGCTGGTAAAGGCGCCGGACCTTCTTATTTATCTCAAATCATCAATACCTACGCTCGTATCACAGATACAGAAGCGCGGACGCGAATACGAGAAAGGCATCAGCATAGAATACCTTACCAACCTCAATGAGCGCTACGACAAATGGATTGCGGAATATCCGGGCCAGGTACTTACAATTGAGGCTGACGACCTGGACTTCGAGCACCGTCCGGAAGACTTTTCAATGATTACCGACAAGATTGACGCCCAACTCTACGGACTTTTCTAACAGAGCATCTCCGAAAGTTTCTCATAATATCTTTTGGAAACCGGAATGTCCATCAGGTCAGCCGCATCAAGTTCGGCATATATTACTCCCTCCTTGTCCTTTCTCAGTACCTTGACATGTGATGGATTTATATAATATGACCTATGGCATCTCACAAGGCCATGCGCAAGGCACAGTTCATCCACAGACTTCATGGAATTGCGCAAGACATAACTCCTTACCTTTCCCCCGTCAGTATAGAATATATTGATGTAATTCTCTTCCGCACCTATATATAATACAGTCCCGGCCGTCACAACCAGCTTAAGGTTATGGTTTATGTCATAGAAACGCATTCGCCTGATGCTCTCATCCGGTTCATGGGCACGCTTGCTGTAATCATAGACCCTGACGGAAAGCGCAATTATGGAATACGGTATGACCAAGGTCAGGAATATGTACTGGAACGAGACGGTTAACGTATCGAAATAAGGTACCGGCTTATTCAGCACAAGCCACAGGTACATGGCCACGAAAAATGTCATGAAAATCATCTCCGACAAACACCAGAACATATAAAGAGTGTAGTTCAGCTTCAACGGCAGATAGTAATACAGAAGCCTGAGCAGGACCGTACAGGCCAGGATGATGCAGGACATGATGGTCACATGCACGCCTACCCACTCGCCGCCCAGGAAATCGCTCAT
>DBLW01000115.1:8544-10000 GCA_002298075.1 Bacteroidales bacterium UBA714
AATAAGGTACCGGCTTATTCAGTACAAGCCACAGGTACATGGCTACGAAGAAAGTCATGAAAATCATCTCCGCCACACACCAGAACATATAAAGAGTGTAATTCAGCTTCAGCGGCAGATAGTAATACAGCAGCCTGAGCAGGACCGTACAGGCCAGGATGATGCAGGACATGATGGTCACATGCACGCCTACCCACTCGCCGCCCAGGAAATCGCTCATTGAATACGGGCGGTAAACAAGTATGAATGCAAAGAAGAAGAGAGGCAGTGCTATCATGTGCAGGAGCTGCGGCATAAAGCGTCTGTAAAGTCTCGGAATCTGGCTCATTTTTGTCACTTTTTAAGTGTGACAAAATTAGCAAATATATTTTTTAGTCACAAATAATTGATTTTAGTCACAAAAACTCCCCTAAAATCACATTTTAGTCACACAAGTCACATTTACTTCCACGCCTCGCTTGCTTAAGCTAATTTTGCATTCAGAAAGATTACAGATTAATATACCTGTTTCTAAGTTAAAGTACATCATTACACAAGGCTGCCGTGAGGTAGCCTTGTGCAGTTTAAGGGCGCCGGACCAAAACGCCCCGGCGCCCGATGCAAATAAAAGTGAAGTATAGTGAGCTCCGGAGTATGGTCTGCAGAACCACTTCCGAAGACGTGAAAGCTGTTATCTTATCTTGACATGCTCAACAGGCTGCACCATAGTCTGGTCCAAAGGGCTTGACTGATATTTAATTCTTCCGAAATCAATGTCCATAAGATTGATGCACCTTATGTTGCTGTTCCATGCAGTCCTGTAATAAAGTTTCATTGCAGTCTGGTCAGTCACTGAAGTGAACTGTGTCGCGCTCGGAAGATTGTCGTGATTCTCGCTTGAGGAACGCTGCATTCCGATAGGTATGTCAAAATTGTTCAGTATATGGAAAGCCTGCAGAACTGTCTCAAAACCGGTGTTCCACATAGGTGCAGTGGTCTGGAAGAAAGCGGCACGGACAAATCGTGAAGGCGGAGTGAAGTCACCTGGAAGCCCTATCATTCCGCTTCCTCCGCCGATTGCACGAAGTTTTACGCCAGGCTTGATTTCATGGTCAGGCACCGCGCCTCTCACAAGATTCACATAATTGTTTAGATTGGTCATGTGCCACGGAAACTCCGGAGAGTTGGTAAGCACGCCAAGCTCATTTTCATAAAAGCAAGGCTTTCCGTCAACAACTTCAAGCACTACCATCCTTCCTCCCGGCTCGGAAATCCTCCAATGTACGGCGCCGATTCTGTGGTCCAATGTCACAAGGTCAATGCCATTGAGCGCCTCCTTAACCTGGTCTATTGAAGAGAACTGTGACAACACCCAGGAAACAAACTGCATGTCACAAAGGGTCTTGCACTTGTTGGACGGCCTATAAGGGGCGTATTCCCCATACTGCGGAAAGAAAAACAGTCCGGCGGAAAGTCC
>DBLW01000114.1:0-23282 GCA_002298075.1 Bacteroidales bacterium UBA714
TTGATGTACCTTATATTCGTGACAGATATGACTATACTACATTGACCGATACGCTTGTAAGACGCTGTCATTATAATCTGGAGGTGTTCAGTGTCAGCCAGGAGGCCTACAAGTTCCTCAACCCTAAGATAAATTACTCTCTGCTTGCCACAGGCCTGGTGCCCCCGTTCATGAGCACTGGGAATATTGACGGAGGTTACGGAATGCTCTCCTGTATGGGACGGTCTGATACCGGGTGGCTCGCTAACATGGAGCCTATTCCATAAAGTTGCGGCTTCATTAGTCAAGTCTTCAATGGTTCTTAATAAGAAAAAGACCGGTCATTTTAAAAAGGCCGGTCTTTCTTGTGGTTTGATTTCAGTTTATCTGATATAGCTCGTAAGGAGCTTCAAGCTGCCTTCTGGGGTGAATGTCACTGAGCCTGTGCATGCGGGCACGAGGACGGTCTCACCTTGGCGGAGACTTACTGTATTGCCCTCAGAGTCAGTCAGGGATCCTTTGCCTTCTGTGCAGATTACTATCAGGAAAGAATCCAGCGATTTCACTTCCTTGGTGACAGGCTTGTCAAGGTCATAGAGGGAAGTCGTGAAATACTCACAAGATACAATCTCGTTTTCCTCATTCTGCTTCTCTGTGTAGGCTGTCTTATAGTCAGGAAGGACTGTATAGTCGATGGCTGCCTTTGACAGTTCGGTATGAAGCTCGCGCGGCTTTCCGTCAAGTCCCTTGCGTCCGAAATCGTAAATCCTGTACGTGATGTCAGATGTCTGCTGGATTTCAGCGATGAAGCAGCCGCTTCCTATGCTGTGTATGCGTCCGGCAGGAAGGAAGAACACGTCACCGGCCTTTACATTGTAGTCATGCAGTACCTCTGTCACAGTGTTGTCATCTACTTTAGAAGCATATTCCTCTGGAGTGATGTTCTTTGTCAGACCCGACATGAGGTGGGCTTTTTCATCAGCCTGAACGACATACCACATCTCTGTCTTGCCTTTCGAGCCGTTGTGCCTTTCAGCTGCGAGCTTGTCGTCAGGGTGTACCTGGATGGAAAGGTCGTCACGCGCGTCAATGAATTTGACCAGGAGAGGGAACTCCGTTCCGGTCTTTTCATATACTTTCTGGCCAAGCAGCTCTCCCTTGTATTCCGCTGCAAGCTCAGCCACAGTTTTGCCGGCGAGTTCTCCCTCGGCTACGACAGATTCGTTACCCTTTACACCTGACAGTTCCCAGCTCTCTCCGATGTTATGCTGCTCTGTCTCCACGCCCTTGAAAGGCGCGATTTTTTCACCGCCCCATACGACGGATTTGAATATTGTCTTGAATTTTAATGGATACATATCTTTTTGATGGTTTGGCCTTTGCGGGCCGTTGGAATCTATTGCTTGTCAAGCTGGTTAAGCGCGAAGGTGTATGCTCCGACAGAAATGGCCTTGCTGGCTCCCATTTTCGAGATTGCCACTCCGATGCGCTTCTGAGGGTCATAGATTACCTCAATGTCGCTTCCGAAAATCTTGAGTCTCCTCTGCTCTCCGCGTGCGAACTCTGCGAACTCCTCCTCGTTGTCCAGATCATAGACCTTCATCTGCACCCTGTCAAGCTGGTCGCCCGAAAGCGTGCCTATCTTGCTTCTGAGTGAGGCCAGGAGCGACGGCATTATATACTTGCGTGCCGCTGTTATTCCTCCTCCGATTACGATGAGACCGTCAGTAAGCGTCACGGCCGTAGCCATTGCGTCTCCGGCTACCTCTCCCATCTCGGCAAAGGCTTTCTTGGCAGCTTCAGCATCTCCGGTCCTTATGCCCTCAGCCACATCAAATATGTCCTTAGGCTCAAGACCATGGTCAGGGTTGCCGGAAAGTTCACCATAAACTCTCTTTACTGCTCTGACAGCTACTCCTTCCTCCACGATAACGTTCTGGTTCTTCTTATGCGGCAGGCAGAATGTCTCCACGCATGAGTTGTCTCCGCGGTTAAGCTCCCCGTTGACAATCATTCCGATACCGAAACCTGTTCCGAAAGTATAGCCGAGCATGTTCTTGTAGCGTTTTGCGCTGCCGGCCATCTCCAGCTTCTCGTTTATCTCCGGAAGAACACCTCCGAGGGCCTCGCCGTAAGCAAAGAGGTCTCCGTCATTGTTGATGAAGACCGGAATGCCGAACTTCTTCCTGAGGAACGGTCCGAGGGCGACTCCATCCCTGAAAGAAGGGAAATTCGGAAGGTAGCCTCCGATGATTCCGTTAGGGTAGTCCGCAGGTCCGGGGAACGCGAAACTGATTGCAACCGGCTTTTCGCTGAGCCTGTTTATGATTTCCTGGAAACCGTTGACCATTGTGCTGAGACACTGCTCAAGGTCGTGCGAGTTTGACGGAAGAGTGAGAGGGTTCACTATGAATTCACCGCCTCTCATTGCTCCGAATACCATGTTTGTTCCTCCTGCATCGAGAGTCAGGACGATACGCTGGTCTGTTTTGTAATGTGTCATGATTATGTCAGTTTATTTGCATTCGAAATGTAGTGTCCCGCCTTCTGTGAGGCTCTTGTGGCTGATGCGGTATTTCCCGAAATTCTTGCCCGAGAGGCTGATGCGGGAAATGCGCTTTCCGCCGTCCTTTGTTATGACAATCTTGTCATGTCCTGAGCAGATTGAAGGGTCAATGCTTATTTCAACCTTGTCAAAGCGCGGTGTAGTGAGCATGTATGCCGGCTCGCCCGGGCAGTCAGGGTAGAAGCCCATCATCGAGAATACGGCCCATGCGGACATGGTTCCAGTGTCGTCATTGCCTGGGATACCGTCCGGAAGTGTCGTGTAATGCTTGTCAAGCAGCTTGTCGACAAGCTCCTGCGTGCGCCATTCCTCTCCCTTGAAGTAGCTGAAAAGATATGGATAGGCAATGTCCGGCTCATTCGCCGGGTCGTAAAGCCCCTCTTCAAACACTTTCGCCAATTTGTTCACGAAAGCCTTGCGTCCGCCCATCAGTTTTGCAAGGCCGGCAATGTCATGCGGCACATAGAAAGTATAATTCCATGCGCTTCCTTCGTGGAATCCGGGTACAGGCTCGAAATTCTCTCCCTGGCGCGGGTCGAAAGGAGCAAGGAACTTGCCGTCCATGGTTATCGGACGGAATGTGCCGGATTCTGTGCTGTAATAATGCTTGTATCCGAGAGAACGCTGCCTGAACAGTTCTGCATCCTCCGGTTTGCCGAGGTCTGACGCCAGAAGTGACAGGGCATGGTCAGCGATATAGTATTCCAGCGCATGTGAGACTGAATTGTCTCCCGACAGGTCGGCTGCGTAGAATCCGAGCGGAACATATCCTTTTTCGATGTACGGGTCAATGTCCGGACGCATGAGATTGTCCTTTCCCGGAGTGTCTGCGGACTTGATGAAAGCCTCATATGCTTTGCTGATGTCAAAATCACGCAGGCCCTTGAGCCATGTGTCGGCTATCACAGGGATTGCAGGGTCTCCTTCCATGGTGAAAGTCTCCCTTCCGTAAAGCTCCCATTTCGGCATCCATCCCCAGTCTTCATATATCCCTATCATCGAGCGCACCATGTCGCGCTGCCTTTCCGGATATACGAGCGTCATGAGCTGGTGAAGATTGCGGTATGTGTCCCAGAGAGAGAATACTGTATATCTGTTTTCTCCTTCAGGTACGCGTCCTGTTCCGTCGTTCTCTGCCTTCGGATATTCACCATTCACATCGTTGAGGATATTAGGGTGTATCAGCGTATGGTAAAGGGCGGTATAGAAGACCTCCTTGTCTTTCCTGGTGCCTCCCTCAACCTTTATGCGTGATAAGTCTGCCTCCCATTTTGCAGCAGCCTGGGCGCGTACCTTGTCGAAGCCGAAGTCCGGCTGTTCCGCCTCAAGGTTCTCCCATGCATTCTTGCAGCTCACGAAAGAGACGCCCATCTGAAGCTCAATCTGCTCGCCTTCCTCAGTGTCGAAAGAGAACCAGTAACCGAGCTGGTTGCCGGCAAGTTCCCTTCCGTAACGGGTGTATATCTTGTATTTGCCGTTGTCCGGAGTCCATTCCGCTTCGACTCCCGTCATCTTTGGCTGTTTCTTCCAGAATCCGCTCTCAGCCGGCTTGCGGTTTACACGGATTGCAAAGTAAACGGGAAACACTGCCTGCGGGTTATAGCAGAAAGTGCCTGCGAGCCTCATTCCTTCAATCTCGGTGTCGCTGACTTTCCTGACCCATGCGCCGGTTTCATTAGTGAGTCCTTCGCCGAGGTTTACCAGAATATTGCCCCTGCCGGCAGGGAAGGTGTAGCGCTCTGCTGATGTTCGTGTCGTGGCGCTTGCTTCCGCCTTTATGCCGTAAGCCGTAAGTTCGCAGCTGTAATATCCCGGCTCGGCATGTTCGGCAGTATATTCCGAGCCATGTATATGGTGGTCAGGATAAATGGCTCCTGTCGTAGGCATCGTAAGCACCACTCCAAGCTCCGGGCATCCCACTCCGCTGAGGTTCACATGAGAGAATCCTGTGAAGAACTTGTTTTCAAAGCAATAAGGAGTTGACCACCACCTGCTGTCCTTGTCATACACGTTCATGTCTGAGCCCATCACGTTGAATGGAGTTACGGACATCATGCCGTTAGGACAGATTGCACCCGGGTTGGTCGTGCCGAAATTGGTTGTGCCGACAAACGGATTCACGTAATCTGTGACTTTGTCTGAAGCACTTGCTGCAACTGCAATCATGCAGGTGAACAGTGTGGCAAATGTTCTTGTTTTTCGTGTCATGGATTATGTTTTAGTATTACGGCTGCCCCGCGGACGAGGGCATGGCCCGGTCATTCGCAAAGCAGCCGTAAACATTATTGGAATTTTAGAGAATGCTTGTCTTCTTCGTGAACTCGATGATTTCATCGACATATCCGAATGCAAGTCCCACCACAGTGTCGGCGCATCCGTAATATACGGCAACGCGTCCGGTCTGAGGGTCGTGCAGAGATGCACAAGGGAAAGTCACGTTAGGCACGTCGCCGGTGCATTCATATAAAGTCTCAGGATGAAGCAGGTATGGACCGGTACGGGCAAGCACTTTCCAAGGCTGCTCCAGGTCGAGAAGTGCCGCTCCGAATGAGTAGTTGTATCCCTGGCAGGTGTGGTGTACGCCGTGGTAGAACATGAGCCAGCCTTCTGAAGTCTCGATAGGGACAGGGCCTGCACCTATCTTGCAGCACTGCCATGCGCTCTTCTCGAAATCAGACGGTCCCATCACGTGGCGGTGGTGTCCCCAATACTCAAGGTCAGGTGACTCAGAGTAGAAAATGTCGCCGAAAGGAGTATGGCCTGTGTCGCTCGGACGTGAAAGCATTGCATACTTGCCGCCTATTTTGCGCGGGAACATCACTCCGTTCCTGTTGTACGGGAGGAAGGCATTCTCCAGCTGATGGAATGTCTTGAAGTCATCGGTCCAGGCAATTCCGATTGTAGGACCATGGTAGCCGTTGCACCATGTAACGTAATATTTGTCATCGATTTTTGCAACGCGCGGGTCATAGCCGTACACCCATTCGCCGACCTCCGGAATGTCACAGTCGAATTTGAGGGTTTCCGGGTCCAGCTCCCAATTGATGCCGTCCTTGGAAAAGCCCACATGAAGGGTCATCCTGATATTTGTGTCATCCACACGGAAAACTCCGGCGTATCCGCCGTTGAACGGCACTACGGCCGAGTTGAATATGCTGTTTGAATTGGGAAGGAGATTTCTTGGAATCACAGGATTAGCGGAGTATCTCCACATTGTGGTCTTGCATCCTGCCGGGCGCTCTTCCCAAGGCATGTCCGGCAGCGGGTTGCCGGCGATTTTAAGATTGTCTGTCATTTCAGTTTGATTTAAACTCTTATATACTCACAAAGGTACTCCAAAAAATCGAATGGAGCACCTTTGCCGGAGTAAATTTTAAGGTCATTCAGCCCTGTCTGTCATGATGAACTCCAGGTCGGCTCCTTTGCTGAGCTCTTCCCATCTCAGGAAATTGCCGCCGTGTTTCTTGCCGTTCACCTTGAGGCTGCTTATGTAAGTCTGCGGAGTCAAGCCATTGCCGTCTGCGTTACCGGCTGATATAACAAGCTCTTTTCCGTTTTCAAGATGTACGACAGCCTTGCTGAAATAAGGCCTTCCGATTGCATATTCGTCAGATGCCGGGCATACCGGATAGAAACCGAGTGCGGAGAATACGTACCATGCGGATGTCTGTCCGTTGTCCTCGTCACCGCAATAGCCGTCCGGAGTCGCGCTGTAAAGCCTGTCCATTACTTCCTTAATATGCCACTGGGCCTTGTGAGGCTGTCCGGCCCAGTCATAAAGATAAATCATGTGCTGTGCCGGCTGGTTTCCATGTGCGTAATTGCCCATGTTTGCGACCTGCATCTCCGTTATCTCATGTATGCGGTAGCCGTAGTAGCTGTCGTCATATACCGGAGGAACCACGAATACGGAGTCGAGCATTGCACTGAACTCCTCTGCTCCGCCCATCTGCTCCATAAGGCCGTCCACATCGTGGAAAACGGACCATGTGTAATGCCATGTGTTGCCTTCTGTGAACGCGTCACCCCATTTGTATGTGCTGAACGGCTCCTGGAAACTCCCGTCGGCATTGCGTCCGCGCATTAGATTCGAACTCTTATCAAAGACATTCATCCAGTTGCCGGACCTTGCCTCCCATTTGTCCAGCTCCTCCTGAGGACGTGAAAGCCTCTTGGCAATCTGCAGGATGCACCAGTCATCGTAGGCGTATTCAAGCGTGCGTGCCACATTCTCATGTATGTTCACATCATAAGGGACATAGCCTATGGTGTTGTAATACTCGTGTCCGAGGCGTCCGGTTGAGCTTACCTCAGGATGCACATGCTCGGTTCCATAGACAATGCAGTCATAAAGCACCTTCAAGTCTTCCTCTGAAATAAGTCCTTTCACCGCCGCGTCTGCGACAACTGAAGCGGAGTTGTTTCCTACCATGCATCCCCTGTGGCCCGGACTGGCCCATTCAGGAAGGAATTTGTTCTCACGAGCAACATTTGCAAGGCCCTGCTGAATCTCCTTATTAACAGATGGATATACAAGGTTGAGAAGAGGGAACAATGCACGGAATGTATCCCAGAATCCAGTGTCTGTATATAGATATCCGTCGCATACCTGTCCGTTGTACGGGCTGTAATGCACAGGCTTGCCGTCCGCATTGATTTCATAGAACTTGCGCGGGAACAGTACGCTTCTGTACAGGCATGAAGAGAACGTGCGGTACTGGTCAATTGTTCCGCCTGCCACTTCTATGCGTCCGAGAACTTCATTCCATCTGTCCCTGGCCTCATTTTTAACCTGCTCGAAGTTCTTGTCGGAAATCTCTTTCAGATTGAGCCATGCCTGCTCGAGTGAGATGAATGACGAGGCTGCCTGAACATTAACCTGCTCACCGCGTCTTGTGCTGAATCTTACAGATGCCATTGCATGGTCAGATGTGATTTCGCAACTTCCCTCTCCATTGTCGAGCTCGTGTGAGGGACCGTCGAATACGGATACCGACTCAAACTCCTTGTCGAAGGTAAGCACGAACCAGTTGCGGAAATTGTCGGGCACTCCGCCGCTGTTCTTTGTCGTATAGCCTACTATGGCTTTCTGTTGCGGAAGCACTTTTATGTATGAGCCCTTGTCGAACGCGTCCACAACGATTCCGGATGTCTCGCCCTCCGGGAATGTGAAGCGCAGCGCTGCAGCCCTGTCTGACGGGGCAATCTCGGCATTTATGTCATGGTCGGCGAGATATACCTGATAATAATAAGGCTTTGCGGTCTCGCTCTTGTGCGAGAACCAGCTTGCGCGTGAGTCCTGGTCAACTGTTTTTGAGTCACGTACAGGCATTACTGCGAACTGTCCATAGTCGTTTATCCAAGGTGACGGCTGGTGTGTCTGCTTGAAGCCGCGTATCTGGTGGGCGTCATAGCGGTATGCCCATCCGTCTCCCATCTTGCCTGTCTGCGGTGTCCAGAAGTTCATGCCCCACGGGAGAGCTGTCGCAGGGTAGGTATTTCCTGTCGAGAATGAATGCTCTGAAAGAGAGCCGGCAAGTGTGGTTACATAGTCCGCCGGGTTTTCCGCGAACTGTGTGACGGCTTTTTCGGCGCATCCTGCAGCCATTAGGGCTGCCAATAGTATCAATGCTGTTTTTTTCATCAATGCTGTTTTTTTCTGTGTTCCGTGTGTCAGATGATGCTGTTGAGGACATGTAGGCGTCCGTCATCAATTATCTTCATAATCAGCTCGCCGAACAAAGTGTTCTGCCATGCGAACCATTCTCTTGTGAATATTTCCGAGTTGTCCTTGTTGAAAGACTCGTGCATGAATCCGGTTCCTGCGTCGGTCGTCATCAGCTGGGCAATGCATTCGCGGATTTCATTGTCGTCATCTGATGTGAATGCCTTCATCATGATGCTCATAGGCCATATGGCCTCTACTCCGATATGCGGTCCTCCGATGCCTTCTCCTGCCGCACCGCGATAGAAATACGGATTGGCTTCGCTCCATACGAAACGTCTTGTGTTCTTGTATATCGGGTCATTTGCAGGAACGTCACCAAGGTATGCCATTGCCAGAAGCGACGGAACGTTGGCGTCGTCCATTATGAAGCGGTTACCGAACCCGTCAGCCTCGAATGCGTATATCTTGCCGTACTCAGGGTGGTCATAAACCGCGTATTCTTTGAGGGCGGACTCTACTTCCGAAGCCAGGCTGCGGCACTCTTCAGCAAGAGCCGCGTTGCCGTTTACAGTCTCAAGGATTTCTGCGGCTTTCCTCAGTGAGCTGACGGCCATGAAGTTGGACGGAATCAGGAATTCGAATGTAGTCGCATCGTCAGAAGGACGGAAGGCGGATGCGATGAGTCCTACAGGCTTTACTGGATTGCCGCGTCCAACGACACACTTGGTGTCGAGCTGGCGGTCAGTCGTGCGCAGGAACACATATTCCCCGTGTCCTTCCTTGCGCTGCTGTTCTTTCAATGTCGCTACAATCTTCACCATTGCCTCTTCCCAGACTTTGCCGAAAACGGATGTGTCTCCGCTCTGCTTCCAGTATTCGTAAGCCAACCTTATCGGGTAGCAGTGTGAGTCGATTTCCCATTTCCGCTCGAATACATAAGGGTCTGCGGCAGGCCAGTCTGTCTTGTTCGCGGCACCGACCGGCTCCACATTGAACGCATTTGCATAAGGGTCGATGCAGATGCACTTGAACTGTCTGTTTATCACTCCCGCAATCATCCTGCGTACCTTGGGGTCTGTGTTGACATATCTCAGGTACGGCCATACCTGCGCTCCTGAATCGCGCAGCCACATTGCCGGAATATCACCCGTATATACGAATGTGTCCGGCTCTCCCTCTGAATCCTCTCCGTAATGCACGGTTGTGTCGAGGGTATTCGGATAACAGTTGGCGAACATCCATGCCAGGCGCGGATTCTCAAGCAAGGCTGTAACCTTAGCTATTTCCGCTTCTACGGCTTCTGATGTGAAGAGCCTTTTCTTCTGCTCCGGACGCTGGTCATTATATTCTTCCGGCTCTTCCGGGCAGTACCATACCTTCGGTTCCGCTCCCATTTTGAGGACAAGTTCTCCTCCTGCGGCGATGTCTTTGTAATCAATATATCCCTTGGTGTATTTCTTTCCGTTGAGGGTTATGCTCTGGATATATCTGTTGGTGCCGCTGTTTCCTTCTGCTGTTATGGTGAAAGTGCCTCCGGCAACTTTTATCTCAGCCTTGTCGAACAGAGGTGAGCCGAATACGTAACGTCCTCCGGCAGGCTCCACCTGATAGAAACCGAGTGACGAAAGAATGTACCATGCCGACATCTGTCCGACGTCCTCATTGCCTGAGAGACCGTCCGGAGCCGGATGATAGAGTGTATTGAGCACCTGACGCACTTTGTCGGCAGTCTTCCAAGGCTGTCCTGCCATAGTGTAGAAGTACAGGATGTGGTGGCTCGGCTCGTTTCCGTGCGCATACTGTCCGATAAGTCCAGAGATGTCCGGAGATGTCTCGGCTCCTTCGATTACAGAAGATACCGTGAACAGGGAGTCGAGCTTTGCAAGCATCTGTTCCTTGCTGCCGAAACAGCTGATGAGACCATCAAAGTCATGCGGAACAAGCCATGCGTACTGCCATGCGTTGCCCTCGCAGTAGTCGTCAGCCCTGTGTGTCGAGGCGAACGGGTTGAACGGGGTGCGGAAACGTCCTTTGATGTCCTTTCCGCGCATGAAGCGTGTATGAGGGTCAAAGATATTGAGGTATGAACGGCTTCTTTCGCTGAATTTTCCGTATGTCTTGAGGTATTCCTCTGCCTTTGATGCATTGCCGAGTGATTCGGCCTCTTCGGCCATGGATTTTGCTGCGGCTGCCAACGCTCCGTCTGCCAGTGCGTATTCAAGTTCGTAAGCGACAGACTCTCCGAAGAGTTCGCAAGGTATGTATCCATATCTCATCCGGAGATCCTGGCCGCGGTCAGGGCGCAGTGCGGAGACTGTCATCGCTTCTAAAGCAAGGTCTTTGTCGAAGCCTCCTAAGCCTTTCATGATGGCGTCAGCCACCGGCGGGATGCCAGGGTTACCGACCATGCAGTCTGTCTCGCAGCCCATCAGGTGCCATACTGGAAGCTTGCCCTGCTCTTTGTAGATGTTGAGCATCGTGTTGATGATGTCCGCCTCTTTTTCCGGATGTATGATTGTCATAAGAGGCAGCGCAGCGCGGTATGTGTCCCAAAGGGAGAATGTAGTGTAATTCGTGAAATCCGCACTTTTGTGTACCTTTCCGTCGGCTCCGCGGTAATCTCCGTTTACGTCGCAGAAAACAGAAGGGGCTATCATTGTGTGATACAGGCCCGTGTAGAACACTTTGCGTGCATCTGCGTCCTTGGTGGTGATTTTTATTTTAGAAAGTTCCTGCTCCCATTTCCGCTCGGCAGCTTCTGCGGTTGCCTTGAAATCCCAGCCCGGCATCTCAGCTTCCATGTTGGCCTGTGCGCCTTCCATGCTTACCGGAGAAAGGGCGACCTTGAGGAGTATCTGCTCGTTCTTTGAGGTCTTGAATCCTGCTTTTGCATAAAGAGGAAGCTTGTCGCCGTCCTTGTTGTCTTTTTCTATGATTTCAAGACCTGTGAACGGCTTTGAGAACTCAGCGTAGAAATAGAGTTTCTGGTCATTGGCCCAGCCGCTTGAATGGCGCCATCCTCTTATCGCGTTTTCACCGCATGCCTCGAAATGAGTGTCAGTAGCCTTGTCCCAGCATCCGCCGTTCTCAAGGTCGAAGACTATTCCTGCCGTCTCAGATTCAGGGAAGGTATATTTGTGAAGTCCTGTGCGCTCTGTGGCAGTAAGCTCGGCAGTGATGCCGTATCTTGTAAGCGGAACGCTGTAGTATCCCGGTCTGCTGATTTCGCGGGTGCGGTCGGCATATGACCACAGGCCTGACTGCGGGTCGTCTTCCGTTCCTCTGGCGTAAGTGAGCCTGTCACCTGTCACAGGCATTACGGTGATGTCGAACAGGTCTCCGATTCCTGTTCCGTTGAGATGTGTGTGTGAGAATCCGATGACCGTAGAGTCAGTCACGTGGTAGCCCGATGTCCAGTCCCATGTCTGCGGGATGCTTGTCGGCCCGAGCTGCACAAGTCCGAACGGCACATTGGCTCCGACAAAGACATGGCCATGTCCTCCGGTTCCGATTTTTGTGTCCACGTACTTGACGTATTGCGTGTCGGACACTTGGTTCTGTCCGCATCCGGCAAGGGCCAGGGCTGCGATGGTGATTGTTCTGATGAAATGTCTCATTTAGAATGCGGTTATCTTTTTATATGTTTGTTTCTTATCCGGTTCCGGGCATGTCTCCCGAATCTTCAGGCTGAAAATCATTACCGCAAAAATACTCAAAACTTTTCAAGTTGGCAAAACAGATGACAGCCGTAGCGCTCTCAATCTCTCCGTTTTTCATTGCCGTGCTGTATGGCACCCACAACATATGTCTCAACCTCACCAGGAAAACTTTCAACAGTCCACATTTTTTCATCCATTATAAATTCGACATAAGTATTCGTTTTTATGATTTTAGGCATGTTGCCAGTTGACATGCACACGAAAGACAATCGTATCCATGAACGGATAGAGAGATGTAGCAATACGCGATTCCGCAATGAATGCGTCCAGCGAATCCTGAAGCTTTCTTGAAAGGAATGTCGGCTCATAAACAACGGTGTCACTTATGACTTCAGGCTTTTCATGTGTCTCATTTCTCCTCTCGCGACACCCGAAACAAGAAATTGCCACGGCCGCCAAAATGATGCAGATTGATTTTTTCATTGTCATCTGTTGTTTAAAGTTCCAAAGTAAAATCTCTTGTAATTATTGCTGATGGCACGTATGTACTGCGCTTCATATGGTCCCACATGATATAGATGCGTGGTGGTTGGAAAGGCGGCTTGCACACATTCAGAAGTTCTTGCAACACCTAAGGTCTAAACTTTTGGGGATAGCCTGAAAAATCTCTTTTATAACGATGTCTTCGTAACAGAACGAGACTGTCCCTATCCACTAATTTATATAAATCCGAGCATGGCCAAAAAACATTTATGTCGCAATCCCTGCGCATTAATTCAGGCATATGATGTCCTTGCCAAATCTCCTGCCTGTAATCATTCTCATGAAAGATATTATTGTAATCATGAATTCCGGAGCACGATACGCCTATGACTTTGTTGCCATTGATTGCCGCTCCCAAAAATTTAGTTTCTTCCGGCTTGTCCGGATCGTAATCGAACCAGATTTTGTAACTTAAATTAAACACCAGGATTGTGTCAGGATGCTCTTTAAATGTATGGAAATGTCCCTCCCTTATTTCTATTGGATATGATTTGTACATATACACCGAGTAAACCAGCGTATCGCATATCAAAAGATCTTCTGTCCCGTCTATAAAGACATTCAGGGAATCCTGTAAAGTCTTGGACTTGAACACATGTCTGAAAACATCTATCGTATCCGCTGGAGACTCCTGCGACACAATATGTTTTCCATGATTATGGCAAGATACCATGAACAATAAAATTAAAAGAACAACTAATATCTTTTTCATGCTATCTATTGTTTAAGGTTCCAAAATAAAAGCTCTTGTAATTATTTACTTTACGTATATACTTGGCTTCATGATATCCAATAAAATAAAGATTTACACTATTGGGAAAATATACATAGCTTAAACGTGTATATTTTCTGTTTGCATTTACATCATTAACCACATTATACCAATCACTACCCTTAGCAACACCTTCTGGCCAATACCCCATAGATTCAATTTCTTTATTTGCAGATGTCTGGACTCCCGGGTGCGAATGCACGGAGGCATCCGGTTTGTCAAGCCCATAATCCTCCCAGCCACCTGAATTGTCAGAATCATGCCTGGTCCCCAATGTATAAGAGTCCCCGTTGCGATGTACGACCCACTCCACGTCTGTATTATTGGCGGCAAATAGGAATAATTTAAATAAATCGTTTACGCCGGACTGCGTGGTAAATGATGAAAGTACAGATGAGCTTTTGACGAAAGCCTGCAGCATATCCCTGTTGCCGACTGTGATGAACCCGGTTGACAAATTTCCGTATTTGTCCTTATAATACACTTTGTCTTCACTGTCTTCATCATCCTCATCTTCTATCAGATACAAAAATCCGGAAGCATCTATTACCCATACGGCAAGTCCATATGGGTCTATGAAGTTCACAGGATTTCCGGCACAGAAGACATACGGCCCGAAAGCCGGGTAATCAAAAGCCATAGGATCCACCGCCGTCCACCGTGCGACATAAGGGTCGTAGAAGCGTGCCCCGTAGTCGAGCAGGCCTGTGTTGGCGAGGCCGGACACCTGTTCAGGCTTTCCGTTGTATTGCCAGCGTTCCAGGGAGGACTGAGGGATGCCGGACATACGGGAAGCTGTCCCCTGCGGGGCATCGGCAACGTCACTTCCTCCCTGCATGGCTGATGCAGAAGAATATGCGGCCGGGCTGAACGGCAGCCCGAACGGAAGGTAGTCGGAGCGGTGCAGTATGGCGTCAGACAGGCTCTGCACCTCAGGGCTGCTGATGTCTATCACCATACGCACGCTGCCGAGGTAGTCACGCACGGACCATGTGTCAATGAAATCCGGTCTGCCGTCAATCGGACTTGAACCAGCGCCGTCTGCGGATGGCGTCCGTGTACAGGCATAGAACCGGCCTTCGCCGTAGGACACGCTCTCGACGGACTCCCAGCCTTCAGGGGAGACCGTATAGACAAAAGAGCCCCTGAACCTGAGCCCGTTTCCGGAAAAGCTGTCCTTGACCGAAACCATAGTGCCGTCCGACAAATAAGAATAAACGAGTGATGCAGAATCCTTTATGCGGATTCGTGAGGGCAAGTTAAGGAAATTATACGACAACTCCAAGTCTCGGTGGCCGTCCGACACCATGTCGCCGTCAGAATCATAAGAATACCTCCACAAGGAATCCTCTGCCGAGACCATATCCATACGGTTGCCGGAATATCCGAAGGACAGGTGTGTGGAATCTCCCCAAGACATGATCCGTCTCATCGAAAGCAGATTCCCGTTGGCATCGTACTTCATGTCCCGCTCCTCATATTCGCCGTAAGGCTCCCCGTCGTCACCTGTGCGCTGGGTATCGGAAAGGCGGCCTGCATGGTCATAGTAATAGGACATATACTGATAATCCTGCATCGCATCCGAATATCCGATCTCGGAAATCCTGCCGGAATAGCTCGGGACGGAGACCTGCAATGACGGGTCATGGTATTTCAGGATCTGCAGAAATGCCTTTTCTCCAAATGAGGAACTTTCCAGACGTGACAGCGCCCCCTGCAGGTCATATGCGTATGTTTCGTTTATCCTGCCTGCGACAGAGACAGATCCGATCCGTCCCATGTCATCGTAGGTATAAGATATCTCCGGGTATTCCTTTCCGTTGAGCATCCTGCGGCAGCTTGTCTTGCGCCTGGCTTTGTCATATGTATATCGCAGTACCAGCTCATCTGCATCTCCATCGGGAAGTTCATGCTTTTCCGATGAGACAAGCACATTGCCGGTAAAGTCGTATTTGTATGAATATGTGGATTTTGATCCGTCATCGAATGTCTCGGCCAGCTGGATGGTCCTGCCGAAACTGTCATAGAACCAGTCTCTTTTCACATAGCTTTCCGAGCCGTCCGGAGCCGGCAGCGCATTCCCTGAGATCTCCGGCTCAAGGTTGAGTTCCTCGCTTGCCGGGAGCGTCATGCAATGCTCAATGTCAAGTGCTTCCGCATTGCCGGTATATGGGTCCGGACGAAAAGCGGATGTGTCAGAAGCATTGAAGACGCCATAGTATGACGTCAAATGCAGATGTGCTGACATCGAATCGAAGATGCGGAACGGATTGACATTGCTCTCCAGGAGCTGACGAATCTCATCATGTGTCCGGCTGATTGTGCACAGGCACTCCATGACGACCCTGTCCATCTGGTCATATTGTGTGAACCTGTATATCTCTTCGGCCATCATCCTGTCATCGGTATAGAAGACAGGTCGGTTCCGCCTGTCATAGAATGTCCGTTTGTGGCCTCCTCCCGGCACATGGCTCTCAATGAGATTCCCGAAAGAGTCATATCTGTACGTGAAGCACCACAGCGCGGCAAATTCTCCTTCAAAAGGAAATTCATTAGGCATGGAAAGACTTCCTTCCGGCTGTACGGCACATACGAGACTGTCTTTTAGATCATACACGAAATAGGTGTCATACCTTTCCCCGCCGTTGAGCCGGCGGGACAGGACCTGCCGGCCGAACGGATTGACGAAAACATATGAAGTGTCAGCATCCTCATTCACGGTCATCGTACATTCGAGCGTCCCTTTAGGGTAGAAACCTGAGCATTTCACGGAATCAGGATTGCCTGCAGAAGCATAGACATAGCCCAAGCGGCGGACATCGTCTGCATCTGAATTGAGACGATATGCGTATTCCATCTTCTTGTCCATATCCCAATATGCAAACCCTGGCTTGCGGACAGACATCACCCTGCCGCCGGCATATGTCTCGAATGTCCTTTCGGTAAACGGCCAGTCTCCTTCTTCACCGAAAGTGTCTGAATGATATCCGAAATCTTCTTCCACAGACTCAGGGGCATATTCCAGAGTGTTCCGTAAAGACGGATAAGGCAGGAAACTCTCCGCGTCAGGCCTTCTGAAATCATCATAGACTATCGGCGTTATCAACGCGTGTCCGTCGCCTGACGCATTCTGCTGCTGGATCTGGACCGGATAGCCGAGTCCGTCATAATAGGTCACATCCGATACCGTATTCGTGCGGTCTTCAGACAGCATTGTCTTTGTGACGGTATAGTTGTTCCCGTAAACATAGTCTCCTTTTTTCATCTCGAGTACCCCGTCCATATCCATGGACTTCTGGCCATACGAAGCGTGTACCATGTATGTGCCTTGTACAGATGTAGTTCCCCAATCGACAGGTTCTCCGGTACCTTCCACAGACCGTACGGCTCTCCCGTTGCATGACAAAATATATTTCACGCCAGGCTGGGAGCCGGACAGCATAAGGGTAAAGTCGTGGCCGCTGACCCATTCTCCGGTCAAGGTGAATTTCTCGAGCTGTCCTGAAGGGTTTCCCGGCTGCACTATTTTGACAGTATTGCCTCCGTGGGCAAGGCAGAACATAGTGTTCTGACGTCTCTCCGTTGACGTGAAGTTAGGTGCGCAGCGGAATGTCAGGTGAAGGGTCTTCCTGTCTCCCGCAGCTGGCAAGACATCCAGCTCCACCTTCATGCCGGAACCAGGGGACCAGCAGTCCGGAATGCCGAGGGTGTTCATCTGTTCTGCGATATACCGGTATTCGCTTGCCTCAAGCGGCACATATGTCTGTATGTCATATTCAAACACTCCTCCTCCGTACGGGATGTTTATCTGCTCCGGAAGATTGTTTATCGGTTCAAGACTGTCATCGTTGAATATGCCGTACCATGATATATACGAAGAGTACGTGCTGAATCCCAGATATCTGTTATATACCGTATAGTCACCTTTCTGCCAGTATGGCCCGAAGACCAGTTCCGAACCGGTCCCTTCCTGCATGCTGTCTTCAATTATGACATTGTCCAATGTCATGTACCATTCCAGTTCGGGCGCACAGCCGCGCACAGTGAATGTCTTTGCGAAAGCCGGGTTCGGAAAAATGATCGAATCTGAACTTATTTCCGGGACGAGTTCATCTGTCCCCTGCATGATGGAATGCCGTTCGCCGTCACCGGTCAATATTGTCACGACCCTGTACATGCCCGTCGGTACCTGGCTTACAGAAAACTTAAGGCGTGACGGCCTGGTATCTGTGTATGACGTTATCTGGACACAACCGTTTCCGTCTGACACCAGTATTTCGTTCGCCTGGTTTATGATGCTGCCGATGGAGGCTTCGGTGTCGTCACTGAATGTGGCCTTGCACTCGAACGTGAACGCCGAAAGGTTATGTACTTCCCGGACAAAATCCAAAGTCCGGATATCTCTCAGATTGCTCGGCACTTCCTGTGCCAAGGCAACAGTAGCGGCAGACATGGCTACAGCCATTGCCCATATGGATAAAAAACGTTTCATGACATTATTCATTTTCGAGGTGATACAGATATCTGTACATAAGGTTCCCGTTCAGGTCGAGCTGTTCTGACAATCTGTTGTTTTTGTCGTATCCGAACATGTTGAATCCGGTCGTGGGATATGTGATTTTTGTCGGCCCGGACAGGTCTTTCCATTCATATTCCCATGTGTTTCCGGGAGAATTGCTTTCTTTCTTGAGAATATGCCTGTGGGCATTGTCCCAATAATATCTGACATAAGCTCCTCCTGGACTCTCCGCCATTACCAGGCGATATTTGTCATCATATGAGAACAGGTCCGCACGTTGTGAATAACCTTCGTGGACAGCAAAGATATCCGCTCCGTCTTGCAGCAGCTCCGAAGAGGACGAGGAGCATGTCGTCACCGTTGAAGGGGCAGGATTTCCCGAAGCCGCATCATATCGGATCTGTGTAAGGGACAGGAGATATGTCCCGTCTCCGGTGTCTGTCGTCTTTGCGATGTCAGACACTGCGCTTTTGAGCCATTGAGGACAATCGGGCATTGTTTCGTGGCAATAGCGGTATCTGCTCCAGAACTTCATGTCAGAGTTGTCGCTCGCCACATATTCAGCGGAAATCTGACCTTTGTCATTATAGATATAAACGGAATAATTTGAAAGGAATGAAGAGCTGTCGGTGCTGTCATATCTTAATATGCTATGCGATGACTGCCGTGAAATATACCATTTGCGCTCCATTCCGGTATAGTCCAATAAAGTATTGAAATATGCTTTGCGCATACATCCCAAAGAGATGTCGTAGCCGTATCCTTCTCTCAGCACGAGATGTCCTGATGAAGCATACGTCCGCTTCTCTATGAGTTTGCCTCTCACCATGCTGTAGTCGGCATAACTCGGAAGAATAAGCATTTTATAGCGGTCCAGATATCCCGCTTCATCGGGAGGTGTTATGACATCCTAGTTGTCATAGGCTTTTTCTATGCTCTCGTAATGGTACATGTCGCTGCTGAACCAGTCCTGATGGTCGTCAAATACATATTCATTGTATGAACCGTTTGAAAACGTCTCCCGTACATTCGGATATGCGATATGCGGATCATTACGCCGGTATGAATCACACTCGTCCGTACATCCGGTGGATGACAACAGAACAGGTTGATTGCCTTCGGTCCTTATCGAATAATCAATGCTCATCACATAGAGAGGCATATACATCAGTACTCCGCTGCTCTTTGACGGATGACTGAAAGAAGAATAGGAATACTCCACATAATCCGACACGCCGTCACTCTCGTTGCTTATCATCCTTACCCTTACTCCGCCGACGCTCATGTCGTTCGAGAGCCATTCAAAACTCGGGACACGCCCGGTGGATTTGTCTATACGGGAAGATACTGAATGCTGTTCGTAGGATATCGTGGAATATCCTCCTGTCGGATATGTAATCATGTTCAAGCTTCCGAATTTTGAATACCTGAAATCAGGCTCTTTCCCGCTGTATGACGGAGGAAACTGATTATAAAGTCCTTTTTCGATTCCGTCAGCATTGAGTTTGTCCATTCCGTCGCCTGAGTTGTGCCTGTTGTTCCAGAACCCCCAATAATCAGTGTCATATGTGTCATTTGCAGGAGGATCCATCCGGTTGTCATAACTGAAGGAATATTTGCCGGAAATTGAGCTTGCGACACTCGTCAGGAACATTCTTGTCACCCCTGACCCGATGAACTGCTTCTCCAGCTTTACATTTCCGACCTCATCACCTGCCCAATTCCACATTTTGACCTGCCGCAGATCCATCGGCTTGGGCTGGGCGAACTGAAAATACTGGCTGATGTATCCGTTAGGCCAGTTATAACACGAGGGGGCGTCTTCGTCATGCCCATTGTCAACATAGGCAAAACCTATCATGCGCTTTCCGTTCACATTTATCGACTCGATGGCAGCGGCAAAGACCGAGATTGCCGTTTTGCGTTGGAGTGCAGGTGCAAAACGGCCTGTCGCTTCACGGTCATACGGCAGCAATGATTGATAGGCGCCATAAGAAAACATCTGGCGCGATTCTTTCAGGTGATTGCCGTATTGAAATTCCGCTACATTCCCGTTTGGAGCCGTGATTTTTCTCAACTTGAACGCTGACGGGGTCGTAATGACATCATCGTCTGCGAATACACTATATTCAACAGTGCTGAATGTGCCTCCGAAAATATATTCATATCCGTTTCCGGTCTTGATTGTGAATTCCGGCGTCACATATTTGTCTGCTTTGACGAAGTCATATTCTATATCTATCTCTCCTTCCGGAATGCTTGAATTGAACACTTCCATAGTGCCGTCTTCACTGAGCATGAATTCACCTGTGATGCCAAGGAAATTAAAACGGAATATGTCAGCCGCCGTATCATATTTGCTTGGTCTCAGATCACGGCTGTCACCATAAACTGGCTGGTCGGAATAAATATCCACATTTTTTGCCTCTTCAAAACTATACTCCCATAAATAGCTTGCCCGGATTCTGCCGCTCGTGACAATATAATCTTTCTGCCCGGGTATTTTGTCTTTTGCTGTCCAGTAATACCCATAGCTGTTGCCCTCTCCATTGGCCGTCTCGTCCGGATATCCCCGGACTTCCCTTGTCACGGAACCTCCGCATTCCAAAGCCCAGCCATATCCGACAGTCCCGCTGTGGACATCAGGACGGTAGCCGTCGAAGCTGTACATGAGGGTCAGAGGAATCTCAAAATCCTCGTCCTGATAGACATAGAGAGGTATGCTGAACGACATCGCACCGGTATATAGGGACGGAGCGATGTTGCCGTATTTCTGGATCTGGAATGTCTCTGTCGAAGGTGTGATGTCCGGATTGAAACTGAAAGGCTCCGGATTCTGGGCCATGCATACGCTGCAGACTATAGCCGCGGCGGACATGCTTAATACTTTATTGTTCATAATCGCTGAGATTGATGTGTTTCATTTCACGGGGGATTCAAATGAAACTGTGTGTGACGATTCCGGAACATCTTGTCTTCTGAACGGTTGTCGGAGAGTTGTTCCACAGCGGCTTATCTGATTCTCTTGCATCTCTGCAGGACACAAATAATGCCGGCATAGTCTTATTTCATGAAAACATTTGTACAAATCATGAAACTCTTGTGAATCATGAGTGAACAACTTGTTGGCCGGTCTGCCACAAAGTAAGGATGCAGAAGAATCCTTATGATGTCAGAATTTGATTCAGGCTTGTCAAGAGCTTTGTTGGTGATTTGTAATTGCATGTTTATTAGTTGATTATGATATCACGGGTATGCTGGGTTACATACCCATCAAACTCTAAATAATTGTTAATTAGGGCTTTGTGTGTTGCCGGACAATCGGTTCCACAATGAAGATACCCTGGATTGCGGACCACATGCAAGGCAGAATCCGTCATCTGAAAATGAAAAACAACAGGATTGCCGCTTTGAGCCTGATTGATGATAAAAAAGGGGACTGACCAAAAGTCATCCCCTTGTAATGAAACATGCGTTTCAACTATGTCATTCGGTAATCTTCGCATCTGCTGATGCCTGGTCAAAATCACCGAACCATTCGCGTGTCTTGGCTGCTGCCCTGGTGCGGATTTCCGGTGTGATGTTCTTCCATACGGTATGCAATGCCCACAATGCCGCCGACAGGTCGTCAGCATAGCCTATCGCAGGCAGAAAATCCGGCAGCAGGTCCAGAGGGAGAATGAAATATCCCAGAGCACCATAGACCTTGGCCTTGTCCGCATTGGAGACAGAAGGGCTGCGAAGCACATAGTACAGAAGGAAAACCGCATATACGGTCTGCGCTCCGGCCTTTCTTGCGGCCTTTATCAGTTTTCTGCCTAACTTCTTCTCAGAATAATGTCCTCTGTATTTTTCTATGTCCTCAGGATGTTTCATTGTCATTCTTTCTTTTTTGTCTGTCTCTTCTTGCCCTCGGCCCTCTTCGCCTTCCGCTTGGACTCGATGATTGCCTTCCGCACCTTTTCTTTCCGTGCTGCCTTGTTGATGCCTACCGTCACATTGTCAAAGGCTCCGTCGGCACCCTTGATGAAAGAAGTGCCACGCCCGTGCTCGTAATCCACGCGGTCGTATATCCTCTCCTCAAGGCCGGTCTCGACAAGCTCATAGTCAAGCAGTTTCTGTTCCAGATCGGTCTTCTTGACGCGTATCCTTACGGTATCGCCCAGATTATACACGATATGCGAACGTTTGCCCTCAATCCTGTAGTGGTCCGCGTCAAATTCGAAGAAATCACTCCTGATGTCCCTGAGGGCAATCATTCCCTCAATTTTCGTAGGGTTGATTTCAACATAGATTCCCCATTCGGTGAGTCCTGAAATGCTTCCCTCGAACTCGTATCCTACCTTGTCCTGCATGAACTCCACCAACTTGTACTTGATGCTTGACCTTTCGGCCTCAGCCGCCACAATCTCCCTCTCCGAAGCATATTTGCACAACTTGTCGTAAACCTCTTTCTTGGCGGATTCACCACCTTCCAGATATTGTGCCAGAAGCCTGTGGACCATCATGTCCGGATAACGCCTGATAGGTGAGGTGAAATGTGTGTAATATTTGAACGCAAGGCCGTAATGTCCGAGGTTCTCTGTGTCATATCTCGCCTTGGCCATTGTACGGAGTGAAAGCAGCTCTATCGCATTGTATTCCGGAGTGTCCTTGGCTGCGCTGAAAAGCGTGTTCAGCTCTTTCGAAATCTCCTTGCCGTTTCCGGTAGGGCCCATCTTGTAGCCGAAATTGCCGATAAACTTGCGGAGGTTCTCAATCTTCTCCTGGTTAGGCTCGTCATGTACACGGTAAACAAAGGTCTTTGCCTGGCGTCTTCCGCCCTTAGGCTGTTCTGCGCAGATGCCCTTGCATCCCGTCGCAACGAACTCTGCCACGCATCTGTTGGCAAGCAGCATGAACTCCTCTATAAGCCAGTTGGCCTCCTTTGATATTTTCTGGTAAACGTTTACCGGACGTCCCTTTTCATCGACCTCGACTTTCATCTCCGGCCTTTCGAAACTTATCGCACCGGAAGCGAATCTTTTTTTGCGGAGCTTTGACGCAAGTGAGTGGAGGATGAGCACTGCGTCTTTCAGAATGTCAGGTATGACCATGCCTACGGTCTCTCCTTCTCCCATCACAGCCTCTGATGACTGTGAAGCGCCGCGTCCGTCAGTGCCTCCGCGAAGCTCGGTCTTCATCGCTGCCGGTCCGGCTTCTATAATCTGCTGTGCGGTCTCATATGCAAACCTGTAGTCGGAATTGATTACAGTCTTTCCGAACCACTGGCTGACAATGCGTGCGAGGGGAGTAAGTTCAAATACGGCCGAAAATGTCAGCTTCTCCTCATTTGGCCTGAGTGAACAAAGCTTGTTGGAGAGCTTCTCCGGCAGCATCGGAACGGTCCTGTCAACAAGATATACTGACGTGCCGCGGTTGCGTGCCTCCTCATCCACAACCGAGCCGGGACGCACATAATGGGTAACATCCGCGATGTGCACTCCGACTTCATAATTGCCGTTCTCAAGCTTTCTGAATGACAGGGCGTCATCAAAGTCCTTTGCGTCAGCCGGGTCTATGGTGAAAGTCAGCAC
>DBLW01000114.1:23688-33648 GCA_002298075.1 Bacteroidales bacterium UBA714
GCATTGGCCACTTCCGGTTCGAAACGGTAGGGAAGCGAATACTCCGCGAGAATGGCATGCATCTCGGTGTCGTTCTCTCCCGGTTCTCCAAGCACATCCACTATATGTCCACGGGGAACAGATTCTCCGCGTGGCCATGAGTCAACGACTGCCGCCACCTTCATGCCGGAGCGTACCTGCAGTTCACTGCGCCCGTATCCGTCTTCCGCCAGCTGGAATACTCCGTTTATGTTGAACATCCCGTCACCGGAGGGCTTGAGCCAGCCGGTCTGGTCTTGTGGCTCTGCAAGCGACTTGCCTTTGACATTGTGCCTGCGGAACCGCGATTTGTCTGACTGTGCGAACGGGATTGATATGTCGTAAGGCATGAACCTGCTCTGCATCAGCACCCAAGCCTGGTCTCCTACCACATGAAGCACGCCGATGAACGGGCGCCTGGACCTTTCCAGGATTTCCGTAACTTCTCCTTCGCGCCTGTGCGTATCGGTCTTTTCGCGTGTCACCGTAACGCGCACAATGTCACCGTTCAAGGCTCCGCGCATTTTTGAGGCACGGACAAACACGTCATCCTCTTCTCCTTCGGCTATTATGAACGCGTAGCCTTCGCGTGTCATCTGCACTTTTCCTTCAACTTGCGGAAAAATCCTCTTCTCCTTCTTTCCGTTTCCCCCGCGGCTTCTGCTTCTGCCTCTTCCGCCGGATTTTCCATAGTCATTTCTTCTTGACATAATTACTTCTTTTAAATTTCTATCTCTTCCGCAAGGATCATACTCCGCGCAGTTTCAACCTACAAAATTAGAAAAACTGATGTATAAATTGTATATTTGCAACGATAAATCGAGAAATAACAACAAATAATATTATGGATAAGAAAGTTCTTCTGATGATCCTCGACGGTTGGGGCGAGGGCAGACATGACAATTCAAATGCCATCTTCGCCCAGGGGGCACCTTTCATTGATTCCCTCAGGGCAAAATATCCTACCGGAAGCCTTCAGGCCTGCGGAGAGTATGTGGGCCTTCCTGACGGCCAGATGGGAAATTCCGAAGTCGGACACCTTAATCTCGGTGCCGGCCGCGTGGTATATCAGGACCTTGTGAAAATAAACATCGCGTGCCGCGAGCACAAGCTTCTCCAGAATGCGGAAATCAAGGCTGCCTATGATTATGTCAAGGCGAACAACAAGCAGCTTCACCTTATGGGACTTGCTTCAATGGGAGGTGTGCACAGCTCGCTCGAGCATGTATATGAGTTCCTCAATGTAGCCAAGGAATATGGTCTTGAGGATGTCTTCGTGCACTGTTTCATGGACGGACGCGATACTGACCCTAAGAGCGGAAAAGGCTTCGTGGAGGCTCTGGAGGCTGAAATGGCCAAGTCAACAGGCAAAGTTGCCACAGTCTGCGGACGTTTCTATGCCATGGACCGTGACAAGAGATGGGAAAGGGTGAAGGTAGCGTATGACATGCTTGTGGAGGCCAAGGGAACAAAGGCATCTTCTGCAGTTGACGCCATCCAGGCTTCATACGACGAAGGCGTTACCGACGAGTTCATCAAGCCTATAGTCCTCACGGATGCGGCAGGTGAGCCTCTCACAACCATAAAGGAAGGCGATGCAGTGATTTTCTTCAATTTCCGCAATGACCGTGCACGTGAAATCACATCAGTTCTCACCCAGCAGGATATGCCGGAGCAGGGAATGCATACAATTCCTCTTTATTTCTGCTGCCTTACTCCTTATGACGCTTCATTCAAGGGTGTCCACATCCTCTTCGACAAGGAGAATGTCCAGGAGACTCTCGGTGAGGTAGTGTCAAAGGCCGGCAAGAACCAGCTCCGCATTGCCGAGACTGAGAAATATGCGCATGTCACCTTCTTCTTCAACGGCGGTGCAGAGTCCCTGTTTGAAAATGAGGACCGCATTCTTGTGAACTCTCCTAAGGTTGCCACTTATGACCTGCAGCCTGAGATGAGCGCGCCTGAGGTGACTGAAAAACTCGTGGAGGCCATCAATACTGAGAAGAACGACCTCATCATCCTCAATTTCGCAAATGGTGACATGGTGGGACATACCGGAATCTTCCCTGCAATCTGTAAGGCGGTCGAAACTGTTGACTGCTGCGTGAAGCAAGTGGTTGAGGCCGCCATTGCACATGGATATGCGGTGCTCCTTACAGCGGACCACGGAAACGCGGACTATGCTGTCAATCCGGACGGTACACCTAACACGGCCCACTCTCTCAACAAGGTGCCTTTCATCGTGATAAATGCCGGTGTAGATTCAGTGAAAGACGGAAAACTTGCTGACGTTGCTCCAACCATCCTCAAGCTGATGGGCATTGAGCAGCCTGCAGCAATGACAGGCGAGCCTCTCGTCTGATGCTGAAATAATATTGAAAAAGCCCTGATGCCGGAAACTGAACGGACATCAGGGCTTTTTTAGTGTTTATATATGCCGGAAAATCCAAGCCACTGCATCAGAAATATTTCCTCTCGTTGCGGTCGAGGGCTATGAATATGAAGAGCATGGCCGTGAAAGCCCAAAGGGAGGAGCCTCCGTAGCTTATGAACGGAAGCGGAATGCCGATTACCGGCATCAGGCCTATGGTCATGCCTATATTTATGAACAAGTGCATGAATATGCAGCATGCAACGCAATAGCCGTATATTCTCGTAAACGACTCCCGGCTGTGTTCCGCGCTTCTTATGATTCTCCATATCATGAATACATAAAGAAGTATCACAGCGGTAGAACCGACAAAACCCCATTCCTCTCCGATTGTACAGAAAATGAAGTCAGTGCTCTGCTCGGGAACAAAGCCGTAAGTGGTCTGTGTGCCGTTCAGATAACCTTTTCCGGTGAGTCCTCCTGAGCCTATCGCAATCATGGACTGGTTGACGTTGTATCCAACTCCGGCAGGGTCTTCCTTCATTCCGAGAAGCACCTCGATACGCTTGCGCTGGTGGTCCTGCAGCACCTTGTTGAAAATGAAGTCCGCGGAAAATACGAGGGCTATGCCTGCCACAGTTGAGATGAGGGCAAGATATGTGAACCTGTTCCTTTCACGGAATGCCTGCAGGATTGCGAAAGGTGTGGCAATGAATATTGCCACAAGCAGTATATACAGCGGATTTATCGCGCTGACGAAAGCTGTCCATGCATCTGCAGTTGAGGCCGCTCCTGACGCATCCGGTTTCGCAACAGTTTCTGCAAGCATTTCCATACCTTCAGGCAGCAAGGCGAAAAACGCGATTGCCGGAATTCCGAAAAACAGCCATTTTTTGAATCTTCCGGAATATAGGCAGATGCATAGAGACGCTATTCCGGTCAGCACCAGTATAGCTGTGTAAGGAGATGCCGTAAGCGTCAGAATGAATAGCAGTATCGCCATCCCGACCATGAATATAAGCCATCCTGACAGACCCTCCCTGTAGAGCATGAAGATGAATCCTACATATACAAGTGCGGAGCCTGTCTCGCTCTGGAGCACTATGATGGCCATGGGGACAAGTATTATAAGGGCAGTTATCACGAAATCCCTGAACTTGCTTATTTTGTATCCGAGTTGGCTCATCACAGTTGCCAGCATCAGGGATGTTGATATCTTGGAAATTTCCGCCGGCTGGAACCTTATAGGGCCGAAGCCGAACCATGACCTGGAGCCTTTCACTTCGATGCCGAGAAATATCACGGCCACAAGCAATCCTATGGTCACAAGATATATCGGCAGGGAAAGCCCTTCATAGATTCTGGGATTTATCAGGAAGAGTATCACGGCCGCGATGACAATTGAAGTCATTATCCACACGAACTGCTTTCCGCTTCTGCAGCTGAAGTCAAATATTGACGCCGGCTCGGAAGAATGCACTGAGGCGTATATGTTTGTCCATCCGACAAGCACAAGTATGAGATAGCTGACCACGAGCGTCCAGTCGATGGTCCTCATTAATCCTCTTCCTCTGTTTCCTGATATGTCTCTCATGGTCATTTGGATGTTTTTACCCGGTCAAGAAGATTCCCCTCAAGCATCCTTGCCTCGAGGGCCTTCCTGTCTTCCCCGATTTCGCCGTTAAGATACATCTCGGTAAGGAGTGAAGCTATAGGAGCTGCCCATGTGGCTCCGAACCCTCCGTTCTCGACATATGCGGCCACCGCTATCTTCGGGTTGTCTTTCGGAGCAAAGCAGATGAACACCGAGTGGTCATGCCCATGCGGGTTCTGGGCCGTGCCGGTCTTTCCGCATATGTCCAGGCCTTTCACTGCCGCTATGCTTGCCGTTCCTCCGGAGCCGAATCCGCTGTTCACGGCGCGGTACATTCCGTCTATAACCTTGCTGAAATGGACGGTGTCAACCATTGTGTATCGCCTCTCCTTGTATTTCGGGTCAATGCTCACATTTTCCGAATCCTTTATGATGTGCGGTATATAATAGAATCCGCGGTTGGCCATTGTTGCGCACAGATTCGCAAGGTGCAGCGGAGTGCATCCTATCTCACCTTGCCCGATGGAAAGGGAGATTACGGTCGTTGCTTTCCATCCGCCTTTGCGGTAATATCTGTTGTAGTATTTCGAATCCGGAATGAAGCCTCCAAGCTCTGACGGGAAGTCGCTGCCGAGTTTCTGTCCGAACCCGAAGCTCATCACATATTCCTTCCATTTGTCCATGGCCTCGTCTATCGAACCGTATTTGCCGTTTTCGAGAATTGCCCGCAGCACATAGCAGTAATAGGCGTTGCATGACATCATTATCGATTCTTCGAAGTCTATCGGGGACTTGTGCGCATGGCAGCCGAGCTTGCTCTTTCCGAAATGGTAGCCCATGCTGCAAGGGTATCTGGTCTGCGGAGTGAAAACGCCTTCCTGGAGACCTATAAGCCCGTTTACAAGCTTGAAGACCGAGCCTGGAGGATATGGAGCCTGCACGGCCCTGTTGAACATCGGCTTGTATGGGTTTGACAATATCTCGTTATAATGCTGCCCGAAGTCTGCAAGCATGTCCACGTCTATTCCGGGACTGGATACCATTGTGAGTATGTCTCCGGTTGACGGCTCAATGGCCACGAGGCTTCCGACCTTGTTGTTCATGAGCATCTGCCCGTAGTGCTGCAGCTCGGCGTCTATTGTAGTCGTTATGTCATCTCCCGGGATAGCCTCCTTGTCCAGCTCCCCGTCACGGTAACGCGATTCTATCTTGTTCCTGGAGTTCCTCAGCCAGATGTTGTAGCCTTTTTCTCCGCGCAGGTCCTTTTCCCTCGCAGCCTCTATGCCTGTCATTCCTGCGTAGTCTCCTGCCCGGTATTCGTCAGAGTGGTCCTTCAGGTATTGGGCGTTGACTTCTGAAACATATCCGAGAAGGTTTCCTCCGGCATTGAACGGGTATTCGCGGATGCTTCTCGCCTGACCGCGGAATCCGGGGAATTTGTAGGCCAGCTCAGCGAATCTCATATATGTCTTCGGGTCCATCTGCTTTATCATCACCACGGACTGGTAGCCTATCTTCCTTCTGTTGCGGCGGTATTCGTTCATTTTCTCACGGATGAAATCCGGGGTGACTTCCAATATGGACGCAAGGGCGAGAGTGTCAAACTCCTCCACTTCCTTCGGAGTGACCATCAAATCGTATGAGACCTTGTTTCCGACCAGTATTTTTCCGTTCCTGTCATGTATAATGCCCCTGGTGGGGTAAATGAGTGAATAGACCATCGAGTTGTTCGATGCGTCCGTCTTATATTTGTCCTCGATTATCTGTATGCTGAAAAGTCTTGCGACCAGAATGGCTGCGGCTGTGCACAGGCCGATAAGAAGTCTGTTTTTCCTGTTGAGTTTCATCTCTGGCCCTCCTGCTTCCTGTCATCAGGCATCAGGTGACGCATCACTATGAGTGAAAGTACGAAGCAACATGCCAGGGATACTCCGGCTTTGGTGAGACTGAACCACAGAGGACGTGTTCCTGCTCCGTCAAGGAAGACATAAAGCCCGATATATATGGCAAGCGCTGAAATGAGTGCCGCAGATATTTTTATTGTTCCGTTTTTCTTGAATGAAAAAGATTCCCCGCGTGTAATCAGGTCCTCGCCGAGGAATATTCTTATTATCGGTTTCCTGAGAAGGGCCACCGGCACCAATGCTGCGGCGTTAATGCCCACAAGCCCCTCTGAAAGCCAGTCCACGCACAGTCCGCTTGCGAAAGCCGCCAGCATGCATCCTATAGTGCCTGTGCTTATGGGCATGCAGAGAATCATCGCCGGCAAAATGGAGAGCATGACATAAGGCCCGAGCTGGCAGAAATTGCTCAGGATGACCTGTGCGAGCAGCAGCAGGCAATAGAGTAGTCCGAAATGTTGGCTTACTTTCATTTGTCGTTCTCCAATTTTTCCATTTCTTCCCGGCTGAGGTTCTCCACGACGGTCACATGACGCAGTGCTGAGAAGTCCTCAAAAAGGCTGACTTTGATTTCATATGTGGCACCGTTGACTATCTTGGCCTCTCCTGTAATGCCGAGAGGGATGTCCGGCGGGAATATGGATGAATATCCGCTCGTATATACGGTGTCGCCCGGATGCAGTTCGACATGGTGCGGAATCTCTTGCAATACCGCTCCGGAGCTGCTTATGCCGTCCCAGCTCAAAGGCCCTACGGCGCCATCCTTGCCGAGCCTTGCGCTGATGCTCATGCCGTGATTCTTGAAAGACCTTGCATATGAGTATTTTCCGCTTGCCGCGTCAATCACACCGATTGCTCCCTTTCCTGTAATGACTCCCGCTCCCTCTCTTATCCCGTCTTCACGTCCGCGGTTTATTATCATGTAATTGTGCTGGGTATTGTTGCTTATCTTCGTGATTTCTGCGTAGATGTAGCGGAAGTTGCCCGCGATGTCTCCATGCTCGTCCGTGCATGCGGCTGCCGCTTTCTCCCTTGCCATGTGCAGGCGCAGCAGGTAGTTCTCATATGCAAGCTGCTCATTCCGCTTGCGAAGCATGAAATACTCGCGGACCTGCTGGGCGCCTCCCCAAATGGCTCCGCTGACTCTCTGCATTCCTTTTGAGAACCATAAGTTCTGCACCGTTCCGTTATGTCCAAGCATGCTCACTGCCGCTGCCTCCAACAATATGAAGACGGCGGCAGCAGCCAGGTTGTATATGAAATTGCCTTTGCGCAAAATCCTATCTCATGAGGAAAGTATAGTTGTCCGTATTCTTAAGGGCGAGGCAGGTCCCGCGTGCGACAGCCCTGAGAGGGTCGTCCGCCACATGGAACTGGATGTTCACTTTCTCGCTCAGCCTCTTCGCCAGTCCCCTGAGGAGAGAGCCGCCTCCGGCCAGATGTATTCCGTTCTCCACGATGTCAGAGTAAAGCTCAGGAGGGGTCTGTTCAAGGACATGGAGGATTCCGGCCTCGATTCTTGCCACTGACTTGTCCAGGCAATGCGCTATTTCCTGATATGTGATGGTGGCATGCACCGGATGCGCGGTCATGAGGTTAGGTCCTGTCACTTCATACGGAGCAGGCTCTTCGTCAAGATTCGGGATGACAGCTCCGATGGCTATCTTGATTTTCTCTGCGGTAATCTGTCCGACCTTGATGTTGTGCTGCTGCCTGAGGTACTGCTGGATATCTCCGGTGAACACGTCTCCGGCCACTTTGATGCTGTCCTGCACGACTATGCCTCCGAGTGAAATGACTGCAATCTCGGTTGTACCGCCTCCGATGTCCACAACCATGTTTCCTTTCGGAGCCTCCACGTCAAGTCCGATTCCGAGGGCAGATGCCATCGGCTCGTAAATCAGATACACATCACGTCCTCCGGCATGCTCGGAAGAGTCGCGCACGGCCCTGATTTCCACCTCGGTACTTCCTGAAGGTATGCCGACCACCATCTTGATGTTCGGTGTGAATATTGACCTGCGCTTGCTGTTCACCTGTTTGATGAAGCCCCTGATCATCATTTCCGCAGCATTGAAGTCCGCGATGACGCCGTCCTTCATCGGACGCACCGTCTTGATGCCGGGGTTCTCCCTTTCCTGCATGAGTTTGGCTTTCTGGCCCAATGCAATGGCCTTGCCTGTGTTGTTGTCGATTGCCACGATGCTCGGCTCGTCCAGCACAATCTGGTCATTCTGGAAAATGACCGTATTGGCTGTTCCGAGGTCCATCGCTATTTCTTGAGTCAAGAAAGAAAATCCCATATTTTCCGTTATGTTTTTTCAGTTAATCAAATAGGCGGTAAAATTACAAAAAAAATCAAAACACTTTCTTAATTTTGCGCATGTTTTTTCGGAAACTGTTACCTTAATCGTAAATCAAAACATTTTCCTGTGATGGAAAGAAAAAAATATGTGGTAATCATGGCTGCCGGAAGCGGGACGCGCATGGGAGGCGACTTGCCTAAGCAGTTCATGGAGATAGGCGGGAAGGCCATACTTCGGAGAACTATAGAGGCTTTTGTGCAGGCCTGTCCCGGAATAACTGTGGTCACGGTGCTTCCCGAGGTGCATGTGGGATACTGGAGGGATTACTGCATAAAGAGCAATTTCATTTGTCCCCAGATAATCGTGAAGGGTGGAATCACGCGCTTCCATTCAGTCCGTAACGCTCTTTCGAAGGTTCCGGACGGGGCGCTTGTGGCCGTGCATGACGGAGTCCGTCCGTTCGTGTCGCCGGAACTCATAAGGAAAATGTATGAGAGGGCGGCTCATGTGCCGGCGCTCATACCTGTGCTCCCGTGTGTGGATACAATGAAGATGCTCGAAAAGAAAAAGGACGCGGACGGGAATCCTGTTTTGGGCGAGATTCCGGGCGCGCATGTTGACAGGGAACTGCTTTACGGGGCGCAGACACCGCAGATATTCCATTCGGAGATTTTGGGCGAGGCCTATTCCCAGGCTTATGACACAGCTTTTACTGATGATGCCTCGGTGGTGTCCGCGCACGGAAAAAAACTCTCCTTCGTAATCGGGGAGAGGCTCAATATAAAAATAACTACTCAAGAAGACCTTGTGCTTGCCAAGGCCATCTTGGAAGTCATCTGCAGAAGCTAATCCTTGTTCTCTTTGGCTTCTTTGGATTTCTTTCTGCTTTCCTTTACGCTGGCGGAGAAACTTGTGTTCTGATACTCCTTGACCCATACCTGGCGCTCGATTGCCTGGTCGAGGGATATCTGTGTCTCCGTCTGCTGTACATACGGAATCTTCTGGATTGTGTTGAGAAGAATCTGCATGAGATGGTCGTGGTCGAAGCAGAACAACTTGATCAGCAGGGCATGTTTGCCTGTCACAAAGTGGCATTCAACAATCTCTGAGATTTTTTTGAACGATTCTATCACTTCCGGATACTTGTTCGCTTCCGAAAGCGATACGCTTACAAACGCGCACACATTGAGTCCGAGTGCCTGCGGTTTTACGAGCAGGCGTGACCCTGTTATGACGCCGTTCGCTTCGAGCCTCTTAACCCTCTGGTGGATTGCTGCTCCCGAGACATTGCATTCGCGCGCAATCTCAAGGAACGGCATCCTTGCGTTTTTCACAAGGAAAGAGAGGATTTTCTGGTCGATACGGTCAATCTGATAACTTGGCATACCTTATTAAATTAGATGTGAATATTCCGAAAAGTGCAATATAACAAAAATCGTGCAAATTGACAAAATATGTTTTAAAAAAGCATGCCGTATCCTTTATTAAATAACGGATTGCAACTTTTATGTCAGCTTTTGCGCTTTTTGCGTCCGGTCGGAGCTGTGTTTGCTATAATCTCCTTGCATTTCTCTTCAGTAAGCCCGTCCGGGTCAGTTCCTTTCGGAATCCTGTAATTCCCGCCGGCATGCTTGATGTACGGGCCGTAATTGCCGTCTATTACCTGTATGTCGCTGTCCTTGTATTCCTTTATTATGCCTCCTGCCTTGTTGGACAGGCTCGCCTCCACAAGTTTTGCGCATGTGTCCAGGTCAACTTTCAGCGGGTCGG
>DBLW01000177.1:0-2898 GCA_002298075.1 Bacteroidales bacterium UBA714
GGTTCCATATCTCTATCACAAGGTGATGCCCCTTGTTCACAAGCTCCCTTCCAGGAAGAGCGGCAATCTCCTCATCGCTCCTGAGGTCGATGTGTATCTCGCTGCATGGTCCGCACGGGCCTGTGTCGCCCATCTCCCAGAAGTTGTCGTGCTTGTTTCCGAGCAGAATCCTGTCCTCCGGAAGATATTTTTTCCATGCCTCCATTGCCTCTGTGTCGAGCTTGGTCCCGTCTTCTTCAGAACCTTCGAACACAGTCGCATAGAGCTTTCCGCTGTCTATTTTATATACTTCGGTAAGAAGTTCCCATGCCCAGTCAATGGCTTCTGTCTTGAAATAGTCGCCGAAGCTCCAGTTTCCGAGCATCTCGAACATGGTGTGGTGGTATGAGTCGTGTCCCACTTCCTCAAGGTCATTGTGTTTTCCGCTGACCCTCAGGCATTTCTGGCTGTCGGTCACGCGAGGCCATTTCGGTGTGCTGTTTCCGAGGAACCAGTCCTTGAACTGGTTCATCCCTGCGTTTGTGAACATCAGTGTCGGGTCATTCTTAACTACCATAGGTGCAGAAGGCACTATCTGGTGGCCTTTTGAAGCGAAGAAGTCCAAAAAGGCCTTTCTGATTTCTTTAGAGGTCATATTTCTTTTAATTATTATCATTCTCCATATGCCCCGGCCACACGGCCCTGCAGGCATAATAACCCGCAAAATTACAACTTTTTTCTTATTTTATAAAGCAATGAAGCGGAATTTGGCTATCTTTGCGCCATGTCCAAGAAACGAAACATTATTTTAAGGGGCAGGTCACGCGTATATAGGACGGCATTTCTCTTTGCCGTCAGCATCGTCATGACCGGTCTCTATGCGCATATCTATGTATCAGTACTCGGCCTGGATCTGCCCAAGACCGCCATTCTCAAGAAAAAGAATGCTGAATGGTGCTCCAAGATAGAAGTGCTGGACAGGCATCTGGATGAGTGTGATGCCACTCTCTCTGCCCTGCAGATGAGGGACGATGACATATACCGCTCCATCTTCGGTATGAATGAGATTCCGGCTGAGGTCCGGAACGCCGGTTTTGGCGGAGTCAACAGATATGCCCATTATGATGAGGCCGACAGGAACGGCCTGCTCAAGAGGGCCGCAATCAGGCTTGACATGCTCACAAAGAAGTCATATGTGCAGAGCAAGTCTTTTGATGAGGTTGCGGAACTTTCCCGCCGTGCAGGTGAGATGGCCCTTTGCATACCTGCCATCCCTCCCGTGGACCCTTCTCCAGGCAAATGCAGGATATCAAGCAGCTTCGGCTACAGGTCTGACCCTTTCAGCGGCCGGTCTGCCAGGCATACGGGCGTGGATTTCGCCCTTAAACCAGGCAATCCCGTATATGCCACAGGTGACGGCGTGGTGGAGACGGTGAAATTCGAATTTTTCGGCTACGGAAACCAGGTGGTGGTGAACCATGGCTTCGGTTACAAGACAAGATATGCGCACATGAAGTCCATCGGAGTGGTGGAGGGAATGAAGGTGAAGCGCGGGGAGTGCCTCGGGCTGAGCGGAAATTCCGGAAAGTCTTCCGGCCCGCATCTTCATTACGAGGTCCTTTATAAGGGGAATCATGTGAATCCGGCGAATTATTATGACTTGTCCGTCTCGTCCGAGGAATATGCGGTTATGGTGCATGGCGCTCCGGAAGCTTCTGAACTGGTGGCCATGCATCCTTCTCACACAGGAAGGAGAGGCCGCTCATGAGCCGTATCAATGTGACAGGACCGGGAAAAAAGAAGCCGAAGGCTGGGGCATGGGCGATAATAAAGCGCGTGCTTATTTTCTTTGTCTCGACAGTATCCATGGCGGTCCTCTATTATGCTATTTTCTCCCTGTTCTTCAGTACGGACACGGAGCGCAGGCTTGAGCAGGAGAACGCCATGTATGAGCGTGAGCTTGCCGTGCTCGGGCAGAAAGAGAAACTGCTTTCCGATGTGATAGACGGCCTGGCCGCAAGGGATGACAAGATTTACGGGGAGATATTCGATGCTCCGGCTCCGGCCATGGACCCGTTTTCTTCCCTTGATTTTCTGGCGGGCATCGATTCTGTCCCGGATGACAACCTTGTCAGGCATGTGGCCCTGAAGCTGTCTTCTCTTGAGAGCGGAGCGGCTTCGGTTGAAGACAATTTCCGGCATGTGATGTCAGCGCTTTCAGACAGCGGTTTCGTGATGCCGCCGATGACAGCCCCTCTTTCTGATTTCACTTTCGCCCAGACCGGGGCATCTGTCGGGGAGAAGATGAATCCGTTCTACAAGATAGAGATGCGTCATAACGGACTTGATGTCATCGCCCCTTCCGGCACGCCGGTTTATGCGGCGGCGGACGGTGTCGTGGCTGATGTGATACGCTCGCGCAAAGGGCTTGGCAATGTGGTTGTCGTGGCCCATGACGGAGACTATGTGACAAAGTATGCCCACCTTGAAGACGTTGTCGCTGTGAAAGGCCGCAAGGTCACCAAGGGGACTCTGCTCGGGAATGTCGGCGTGTCGGGTAATTCTTTTGCCCCTCATCTTCATTATGAGGTATGGCGTGACACGGTGGCGCTCGACCCTGTGAACTTCTTTTTTGCATCTGTAAGTCCGGATGATTATGTTAATATGCTGATAATGTCCGCATCTGTAGGCCAGTCCATGGATTAGCCTGCCGGACAATGACTCTTTAGATATAACGGATATGGAGAAATACCTTTATACTATAGGTGAGGTCGCCGTAATCCTTGGCGAGAGCACGTCTCTTGTCAGGTTCTGGTCAAATGAGTTTCCAAAATTCATCCGTCCGCAGAGAAATGCCAAGGGAAACCGCCTGTTCACAAAGGAGGATGTGGAGATGTTCAAGCAGATTCATCTTCTTGT
>DBLW01000177.1:3299-11403 GCA_002298075.1 Bacteroidales bacterium UBA714
AACAAGGCACGCGTGCTTGAGTCGCTGAGGGCGGTCAGACAGCAGCTTGCGGAAATAAGGGAGGAACTGAAATGAAATATAAGGTAAGCGATGTAATCGCGGCGATTGAGGCATTCGCTCCGGTGTCGGTGCAGGAGAAGTGGGACAACAGCGGGCTTTGCATAGGTTCGCCGGATGCGGAGGCAAGTTCCGTGCTTCTTGCCCTGGACTGTACACCTGAACTTGTTGATGAGGCGATTGAGTGCGGCGCAGACATGATAGTGACTCATCACCCGCTGATATTCTCGGGTCTGAAGCGCATTACGCCGGATGATCCCGTGGGAGCGGCAGTGACAAAGGCTGTCCGTGCCGGAATTTCCGTATATGCGGCACATACGAGCGCGGACAAGGTGATGGCAGGCGTCAGCGGTGCCATGGCGTCAAGGCTCGGTCTTGAAAACATAACCTTGCTGGAGGATGACGGAAACGGATACGGGCTGGGAGCGGTCGGTGACCTTCCGGTTCCATTGTCAGCAGGGGAGGCCGCGGCTTTTGTCAAGGAGCGTTTTTCCCTGAAAATGCTCCGCTCCTCACGTCCTGTGGCGGGCAAGATAACCAGGGTTGCCATGTGCGGCGGTTCGGGAGGCTCGCTTATAGGTGCGGCAAGGGCCGCCGGTGCCCAGCTTTATCTCAGCGGGGACATCTCATACCACAATTTCTTCACTTGGGGAGACTTCATGGTAATGGATGTGGGGCATTATGAGAGTGAGGTAGAGATAGTTGACATTTTATTTTCCCTGATAAAGAAAAATTTTCCTACCTTTGCAGTTCGCATTACACGGAATATATATAGTAACCCGATATTTTATTATTAAGCGATATGGCTAAAAAGACAAAGAAAATCGAAACTCCCATCGACCAGAGGGAGACTTTCGTGTCCATCCAGAAGAACTTTGCTGACTCTGACCTGAGTGTTCCGGAGAAGCTCAAGACTTTGTATGCGCTCCAGCAGGCCGACACCGCTATCGACAAGATTCTCCAGCTCCGCGGAGAGCTTCCTGTCGAGGTGGAGAACCTTGAGGCTGAGATTGCCGAGCTGAAGGCAAAGTCCGCTCACATTGCAGGACAGATTGAGGAGTACAACAAGTTCATCGCTGAGAACAAGTTCAACATCACTGACTGTGATGCCCAGATGGAGAAGTACAAGGCTCAGCTTGAGAACATAGCCAACAGCCGTGAGTATGACTCCCTAAACAAGGAGATAGAGAACCAGGGACTTCTCCGCCAGATTGCCGAGAAACATATCGGTGAGGCCAAGGAGCGCATTTTTGACAAGAAGAATGAGCTTGAGGTGATAAAGGAGAAGATTTCAATAAGGACAGATGACCTAAAGGCAAAGAAGGAGGAGCTTGCCAACATCGTGGAGTCCACCGCAAAGGACGAGGAGAAGCTCCGTGCCAATAGGGACGCCTGCGCCGCCAAGATTGATGACAGGACTATGAACGCATATGACCGCATCAGGCAGAGCTTCACGAACCATCTCGCAGTTGTGTCCGTGTTCAACGGGGACTCTTGCGGAGGATGCTTCAACACTATAGCTCCGCAGAGGCTCATCGACATAGCCGCCAACAGGAAGCTTATAATCTGCGAACACTGCGGAAGGATTCTTGTGAACCCTGACTTCGAATAAGCCGCAGGAAATATGGCTGAACCGGGAAAGAGAAAATCGGTCAGAAGCAAAGGTCCGGGAGTAAATCTGGACACATTAGGGCTTGAGATGGGAAACAGACCGCCTCAAGCTCTTGATGTCGAAGAGGCTGTCCTCGGCGCGCTTCTGATAGAGCCGAACTGCATTGACGAGGCTATGGACGAGCTTACGTCAAGTTGTTTCTATAGCGACAAGCACAAGATGGTCTTCAATGCCATGCGCTCCCTTACCAATGAGCATGTGGCCCTGGACATCCTGTCCGTGACGCAGAAACTCAAGTCGGAAGGAAATCTGGAGGCTGTCGGCGGAACGGTCGCCCTTGCGCAGCTGTCACAGAAAATCGGTGCGGCCGCGCATATCGAGTATTACATAAGGATACTCAAGCAGAAGTGCATACAGAGGGAGCTCATCACCGCATCATACGAGATTCTCAAGACTTCATATGATGAGTCGGTCAATGTGGATGACCTCATCGACCAGGCCCAGACCAAGGTGTTTGCGGCCATCCAGAACAATGTCAAGAGGGATGTCCAGGAAATCGGAAAGGTCGTGAATGAGGCCCTGGAGGATATCCAGCGCCTGCAGAAGTCCTCAGGACTCAGCGGAGTTCCGTCCGGATTCCCGTCGCTTGACAAGATTACCCAAGGATGGCAGGCCTCGGACCTTATCATACTTGCGGCCCGCCCGTCTGTGGGAAAGACTGCGTTTGTGCTCAACCTTGCGAGGAATGCTGCAGTGGATTTCAACATGCCTGTGGCTTTCTTCTCTCTTGAGATGCCTTCAATCCAGCTTGCGAAACGTATGATGGTCTCTGAGACGAGGCTCAATGCGGACAAGTTCAGGGGAGGTGAGCCTATACGCGACTGGGAGTGGGAGCAGCTCGACATCCAGCTCAAGAGGCTCGTCAAGGCTCCGATGTATATTGATGATACCCCGTCGCTTCCGGTGATGGAGTTCCGTTCTAAGGTTAAGAAGCTGGTGAAGCAGAAAGGAGTAAGGCTTATTGTGGTCGATTATCTCCAGCTTATGCAGGGACCTTCGGAGCTGCGCGGTATGCGTGAGCAGGAGGTCGCGGCCATATCGAGGACACTCAAGGCTACGGCCAAGGAGATGAATGTGCCTATAATCGCCTTGTCACAGCTGTCCCGCCAGTCAGAGAACAGGCAGGGAAGCAACCGAAGACCGCAGCTGAGCGACTTGCGCGAGTCCGGTTCAATCGAGCAGGATGCGGATATGGTTGTATTCATACACAGATATGACTATCAGGGACTTTCCGATAATCCGGACGATGTGGGAAGGACACAGATAATCATAGCCAAGCACAGGAACGGCGCTATTGCTGATATTGACATGAAATTCCGTGCTGACGAGGTGCGTTTCGTCGATGAGTCTGAAAGTCTTGTCAGTCAGGCTGATATGCAGCCTGTAGGCTCTGCCATGAATGATGATGCCCTGCCTCCGGCCGGAATGATGGGGCCGTCTGTCGGGCCTCCGGACGAGTTTGGCCCGAATGGTGAATGGTGATTTCCCTAAGGAAATCATCAATTATGTATGCTATGAGACTTTTGACGCCAATTATTGCCTTCTCATTCCTCGCTCTTGTCGCCTCGGGTGCGCGGGAAAAGAACGGATACGGAAAAACATCCTGTGTCCCGGTAAGGACATCAGGAGGAGACTCACTCGCTTTCGGGGCTGGAGAGAAACTTACATTCACGGTCCATTATAAATGGGGCGCCGTCAATTCTGACGTTGGAACCGGAACCGTAAGCCTCGACACTGTACGCTTCAATGGCGAGAAAGCTTTCCGATGCACCGTATATGGGAAGACGAGCCGGATTTATGACCTGTTCTTCAAGGTCCGCGAGGATTTCAGGTCGTGGTTTACCTGTGACGGGCTGAGGCCGCTTAAATTCACTCGTGATACCCAGGAGGGAAGCTACAGGGCCAGGAATACCTACCTGTACGACTGGAACGGAGATGACCCGCATATTGATGCGGATGTATATTCGACAAGCTCGGGCGAGAGGTCTCTGGAAATGCCTCTGACGCCCTGCACTTATGATTTGCCCGCCCTTTTCTTTTTTGCAAGGAATATGGACATGGACAATGTCGAGGTGGGGAAGAGGTATCCGATGACTTTCGCAATAGATGATGACATATATAATGTATATTTCATCATGCTTGGCCGTGAGACGAAGAAGGTCAAGGGACTTGGAAACGTCAGGACAGTGAAGTTTGCCGCCAAGCTCCTTGCCGGCGAAGTGTTCAACGGAGAGGAGGACATGATTATATGGATATCGGATGATGACAACAGGGTGCCTGTGTATTTCGAGGCTCCGATTCTTGTCGGCACTGCTTCAGGCAGGCTCAGCGCTTATGAGGGGCTGAAGCATCCTTTCTCATCGCTTTCGGGACAGAAAAAATATTGATTTAGTATGAAGAGCAGAGATGAAATAGCCCATGACGGTAAGATTGTAGAGATAACGCCTGAATTCACTTCGGTGGAGATAATCGCATCTTCCGCATGTTCCTCATGCCACGCCAAGGGCATGTGCGGGGTTTCGGAGGAGGAACGCAAGGTCATAATGCTTCCCACGGACCCGTATGCGTCCTGGGAGGAAGGCGACAATGTGCGGGTATTCATGAAAAAGAGCATGGGGCTCAAGGCCGTATGGATATCTTATGTCATCCCTTTGGCGGTTTTAATGATTTTAATATTATCTTTGTCGCCCGTTATCGGCAACGAGCCTCTGAGGGGACTTGCTGCCATAGCCGGAGTGGCTGTCTATTATCTGTTTGTCTGGCTCTTCAGGGACAGGCTTGCGGATGAATTTGTCTTTTATATAAAGGAGAAATGACCCTGCCGGAAACAACAACTAAATTATAACTATAATGACACAAACGATTATCTGGACTATTGCAATCCTCACGCTCCTTGGAGTCGTGCTTGCGGTGGTCCTTTACCTTGTTGCAAAGAAGTTCAAGGTGGAGGAAGACCCGAGAATCGACGAGGTGGAGAAGGTATTGCCTGGTGCGAACTGCGGAGGCTGCGGACATGCCGGCTGCCGTGCATTCGCACAGTCTTGCGTTGAGGCTCCGAACCTGGACAACAATTTCTGCCCTGTCGGAGGCAATGACGTTATGCAGAAAGTTGCATCAGTGCTCGGACTTGAGGTTGCCGCAAAGGAACCTATGGTTGCCGTGGTGCGCTGCAACGGGACATGTGAGATGCGTCCCCGCACGAATGAGTACGGCGGATACAATTCATGCCGTGTTAAGGCTGCCCTATACAGCGGTGACACCGGCTGTGCATTCGGCTGCCTGGGCTGCGGAGACTGTGTTGCCGCATGCCAGTTCGGCGCCATCTCAATGGACCCTGCGACAGGTCTTCCTGTGGTTGACGAGGAAAAATGTACTGCTTGCGGTGCGTGCGTAAAGGCATGCCCGAAATCCATCATTGAGCTTCGCAACAAGGGACGCCGCAACATGAGGGTGTTCGTATCATGCGTGAACAAGGACAAGGGAGCTGTTGCCCGCAAGGCCTGCTCAGCTGCATGCATCGGTTGCGGAAAGTGCGCGAAAGTCTGTCCTTTCGATGCCATCACTGTGGAGAACAACCTTGCCTACATTGATTTCGCCAAATGCAAGCTCTGCAAAAAATGTGTGGCAGAGTGTCCTACAGGGGCAATCCATGCGGTGAATTTCCCTGTTGTCAACAAGCCTGCGGCTCCGGCTGCACCTGTACAGGCAGCGGTTCCGGCAAAGGAAGCCCAGCCTGCGGACCAACCTAAAGCAAAGGAGGAATAGAATGATGAAGACATTTTCAATAGGCGGAATACATCCTGCCGACAGCAAGATTTCCAAAGATTGCAGGATTGAGGTGCTTCCTCTTCCTTCAAAGGTGTTCATTTCAATGGCGCAGCATCTCGGCGCGCCTGCTGTTCCGGTTGTGAAGGCGGGTGACAAGGTGAAGGCCGGACAGGTCATTGCCGAGCCGGCCGGATTCATTTCGGCATATGTGCATTCTTCAGTGTCCGGTACGGTTAAGTCTGTCGGACCGCGCAAGGATATTGCCGGAAACAACATGGTGCATGTGGAGATAGATGTTGAAGGAGACGAGTGGGCTGATGGCATTGATCTTTCTGACAAGCTTGTCACTGAGATTCCTGAAGACGTCAAGGCTATCCTTGAGAAAATCAAGCTCAACGGAGTTGTAGGTCTCGGCGGAGCAACCTTCCCTGCCCATGTCAAGCTTTGCCCCCCTCCGGGCAAGAAGGCCGAGTGCCTCATACTGAACGGAGCCGAGTGCGAGCCGTATCTGACTTCCGACTATCGCATCATGCTCGAGAGAAGCCGCGAGATTGTGGTCGGAGCGGCGATAATGAAGCATGTCCTCGGAGGCTGCCGCACTGTAATCGGAATTGAGGAGAACAAGCCTGAGGCCATAAGGGTGATGTCCGAAGCGGTAGCTGAGCTTCAGAAGTCTGCAAAAGGATATGAGGGCATTTCTGTGATGTCCCTTAAGAAAAAATATCCGCAGGGAGGAGAGAAACAGCTCATCGACGCAGTCATGGGGCGTCAGGTCAAGTCCATGGGGCTTCCTATAGATGTCGGTGCTGTCGTGCAGAATGTGGCCACTTCGCTTGCGGTATATGAGGCGGTGCAGAAGAACATGCCTCTTGTCACTAATGTGCTTACAGTAACCGGAGATTGCCTTCCTGCTGACAGGCAGCATAACTACAAATTCCGCATCGGAATGCCGCTTTCATATGTGGCTGAGTATGCGGGAGGAGTGCCTGAGCAGGCTGCCAAGATAATCAGCGGTGGTCCTATGATGGGAAAAGCCATCGCAAATCCGGATGCCGCTACGGTTAAAGGCTCATCATCGCTCCTGTACCTCACTGCAGCACAGACGGTGCGCCAGGCCGAGTCCGCCTGCATCCGTTGCGGAAAATGTGCTGACGCATGTCCTATGGGACTCGAGCCGTTCCTTCTGAACAAATATGCAAGAAACGGAATGATGGACGAGCTTGAGGAGAATGCCGTGCAGGACTGCATCGAGTGCGGATGCTGCCTGTACAGCTGCCCTGCGAACATTCCTCTTCTGGATATAATCCGCATTGCCAAGGGTGATGTAATCCGCATAATCAGGGGAAGGGCCGCCCAGAAAAAATAATAACGAATCTAACAACTGAACAACAAGATGGATAAACTTTTGGTTTCACCTTCACCGCATCTTCACGCAAAGACATCTACGACGTCCCTGATGCGTGACGTGGTGATTGCAATGTTGCCGGCAGTGGTCGTGTCCGTACTTTTCTACGGATGGTCGGAGCTGCTCATCTTCGGGGTGAGCGTGGCTTCATGCGTGCTGCTCGAGTACCTCATTACGAAATATCTGCTCAAGAGGCCTTGCACCGTAGGGGACTGGTCAGCAGCCGTTACAGGTGTGCTTCTTGCGCTCAATCTTCCGGCCACTACCCCATGGTGGGTGGTGCTTATCGGAGCAATCGTCGCAATCGGAGTCGCAAAAATGACTTTCGGAGGCATAGGACAGAATCTTTTCAACCCTGCCATCGCAGGACGTGTGTTCCTTCTTATATCTTTCCCTACCTATATGACAGACTGGACAAGGCCGCAGGGATTCATCGGGAACGGTCTTGACGCAATGACAGGCGCCACTCCTCTCGGAATGGTGAAAGAGGGAGGAATCAGTGCCGTAGCTGATCTGGACTACCTTGATATGCTTTTCCATAATATAGGCGGTTCTGCCGGAGAGCTTTCAGCACTTGCCATCCTGGCAGGTTTCGTGTATCTGCTTGTGCGCAGGGTAATCAAGCCTTACATCACGCTTTCAATCCTTGCTACGGTGGCCATATTCTCCGGAATATTCTGGGCGGTGAATCCTGCCGAATATACCGGCCCTCTCTTCAACCTTCTCACCGGAGGTATCCTGCTGGGTTCCGTATTCATGGCTACCGACTATGTCACATCTCCAATGAGCAATCTCGGCGGAGTGATATTCGGAGTCGGAATAGGTGTGCTTACCATGCTCATCAGGTATTTCGGGGCATATCCGGAGGGCGTGTCATTCGCTATTCTCATAATGAACTCGATGGTTCCGCTCATCAACAAGTGGTGCCATTCAAGAAAATACGGGAGGGCATAGGCTATGGCAGTAAAATCATCATTCATGAATATGGCGGTATGCCTTATGGCAATCTGCCTTGTGTGCTCTTCTGTGCTCGGTGGCATGTATGCCCTTACCAAGGAGCCTATTGACAAAGCTTCTGCCCTGAAGAACAGCACTGCCATCAAGGAGGTGCTTCCTGATGCGGCTTCCGTAATTGAAGAAGACAGGACCGTGGAGCTTGACGGCAAGACCTATGTCTATAATCTCGCATATGACGAGTCCGG
>DBLW01000016.1:0-7350 GCA_002298075.1 Bacteroidales bacterium UBA714
GGCATCATGCAGCGGAACGGCATCAGACGGAAAAACGAGACATCTGTTCTTCACCACAATATCATACTGCGCACCCGAAGCCGTATTTCCGGAAGGCGACTACCGGTACCTTTATTCGAAGAGGCTCATCCTGTTTTCCGGAATCGCCAATGACAGTCCCCTTGTCAGCTACCTGAGAGACACATACAAGATTGTCAGCCATTTCAATTTCCCGGACCACCACAAATTCACCCGCGGCGACATACGTACAATACGCAATGCAGCTGAAGAATTTCCCACATCCGTCATAATGACGACCGAAAAGGACAGCCAAAGGATGAGGGACGCCAGAAATATTCCGGACATCCTGAAACAGAGGATGTTCTATGCTCCGATAAAGACAGGGTTCCTATGCAGCCGTGACCATGCGGCATTTACAGCACTGCTTAAGGAAAAACTGTTCTGAATCCGCGTCAATCCTGGCTTTTGTCAGACAGGACATCGTCCTGAACCTCAACTGAAGCCTCATGAATCGCATTGAATACCGTCTTGAGGAAATCTTCCCCGAGTTCATACTCCCGTCCTTTCTCAATGACTTTGGCGAGCACAGCATCCCAACGTGAAGTCTGGAGTATGGCTATATTGTGGTCTCTCTTATACTCTCCTATCTGACGGCTTATCTTCATCCTCGAACCAAGCATGTAAAGAAGATTCTCGTCAATGATGTCAATCTTCGTGCGCAGCTGGTTGATATTGTCTTTCCACTGGGGAGAATCGCAATCAGCATCACGGACGGCAAGCCCGTTGTACAGCATTTCCCTCAGCTGGCGCGGTTCAAGTTGCTGGCCAGCATCGCTCAATGCGCATGAAGGGTTGCAATGCGACTCGACCATAAGACCGTCAAGCCCAAGGTCAAGGGCCCGCTGGGAAACCTCCATTATATATTCACGCGAACCTGCGAGATGGCTCGGATCACAGAAAAACGGAAGATGGGGATAACGGCTGCGCAGCTCAATGGCAATCTGCCACTCAGGATTGTTCCTGTACCTTATCTTTTCAGCAGTCGAAAATCCCCTGTGTATGACACCGAGTTTCCTTATCCCTGCCCTGTTCAGACGCTCCAGTGCGCCGACCCAAAGATCCAAGTCCGGATTGACAGGATTCTTCACAAGCACAGGTATGCCCGTGTCTTTCAAGGCATCGGCAATCTCCTGCACGAGAAACGGATTGGCAGTAGTCCTTGCGCCTATCCATACCATATCGACACCATATTTCAGGCATTCAGACACATGCTTCTCATTGGCCACTTCTGTGGAAATCTTCAGCCCAAGCTCATGCTTTACCCTCTGCATCCATTTCAGGCCCGGAGCGCCGACTCCCTCGAATGAGCCGGGATGAGTCCTCGGTTTCCATATGCCGGCACGGAACACATTTATTCCGAACTCCTTGAGTTCGCGCGCAGTTTCCATGAGCTGCTCTTCAGATTCTGCGCTGCAGGGACCGGCAATCACGCTCGGCCTCGGCTCCGTGAACATTCCCCACTCGCTCAGAGGGGCTATGTCAAGTCTTCTTGTGTCTGACATAAGGTTTTTATTTTAAACGTTATATTTTCACTTTATTATCCTGCGTATCATGTTAGCCCTGGCAATCAGGTCATGCACAGCATCACTGTCACCTGAAGCGACGGCATCGCGGAACATCCTCATCTTTGACATATAAGTGTCCATAACTTCCAGCACATTATCCCTGTTCATGGCAAGTACAGGCGTCCACATGTCAGGACTGCTCTTCGCCAGGCGCACCGTCGAAGATATGCCTCTCATCCTTGTCCAGGACGGTAAGCGCAAGGGCAAATGAAGTCACATGCGATATATGGGACACATAAGCCGCGTGTACATCATGGTCTTCGGCAGCCATGTACAACAGGCGCATTCCAAGACTGAAGAAAAGCTCCGACACGGTGCCGACGGCGTCTCCCGAAGATGATTCACCGTCACATATTATGCAGGCATGCCCGTCAAAAAGCCCGTAGACCGCAGCAGAAGGCCCGCTGTATTCAGTACCGGCCATAGGATGGGCAGCCACATACCTCCCACGCAGCGGATGCCCCTGAACACATCCTGCCAACCGCTCCTTTACAGAGCATACGTCAGTGACAATCTTACGGCAATCCCTTGCTCCACCGCCGGCGGCAAAGCGGTCCAGAATATCCGGCAACATTTTTTCCGCAACTCCGGACGGGACGGCAAGCACTACCACATCGCTCTGGGACAGACATTCCTCATAGCCGGCAAGCCTGTCAACAAGGCCGAGCCTTGCTGCCAAAGACGCATTGGCGGGATCAGACTCAACTCCTATGAGTTCATCGGCAAATCCCGTTTTTCTAAGGTCCAGCGCCATGGAACCTCCTATCAGCCCCAATCCTATAATCCCTACCGTCATATTCTTACCGCGAAATGAAATTCTCCATCATGTCACCAATCTTACGGCAGGCCTTTTACAAAACCGGGACCTCCACTCTTTTCATTATTCATTCCAATTTGCCTCCATAACAGAAGCCGCAATCCATCAAAAAGGCCGCCCGGAAATCCGGACAGCCCTTACACGTAAAATATCATCAGTAATGAGCGCGACTTCCGGACTATACCCTTTTCAAGGAATAGCTATAAACAAAAAATCGGCTAAATCGGAAGCTGTTGTCCATACCGTAAATATAGTCCCAAATATATGCAAGCGCAATCAGACAGTCATTATCTCTTTTTCCTTTGCATAGACAAGCTCATCGACCTTTTTAGTGAAAGCATCAGTCTCTTTCTGGATATTCTGCTCGTACTCCTTCTGCATATCCTCAGGCATCCCGTCCTTCTGCGCTTTCTTAAGAAGCTCAATTGCATCGCGGCGGGCATTCCTCACCACGACCTTGGAGTTCTCGCCGGCAGCCTTGGCCTTCTTTATAAGCTCTTTCCTGCGGTCCTCAGTAAGAGGCGGGATATTGCAGCGGATGCTCTCGCCGTTATTCTGCGGAGTAAGCCCCACATTGGCGTCAAGGATAGCCTTCTCGATAACCGGAATCATCTTCTTCTCCCAAGGCTGGATCATAAGGGTCTTCGCATCCGGAGCTGTCACGGAGGCAACCTGCGGAACCGGAGTAGGGCTTCCGTAATAATCCACGAGGATATTATTGAAAACCATCGGGTTAGCCTTGCCGGCACGATATGTCTTCAGATCCTCTTCAAGGAAAGCAACAGCGTCGCCCATCTTAGACTTGGCGCCCGCCAGAATTTCTTTAGCTCTTGTAATCATATTATAAATATTTCTTTGAATTCACTTTGCTACACATGAACCAGGGTGCCGACCTTCTCCCCGAGCACAAGCTTTCCGAGATTGCCCTTGGCATTCATGTCGAACACGATTATAGGCATGTTGCCCTCACGGCAAAGGGCAAACGCAGTCTGGTCCATGACTTTAAGGCGGTCCCCGATGGCCTTGTCGAACGAAAGCTCGTCATATTTCACGGCATCAGGATTCTTCTCCGGGTCAGAATCATAGACCCCGTCAACGCGCGTTCCTTTCAGAAGGGCGTCCGCACCTATCTCAAGAGCCCTGAGCGCCGCACCCGAATCGGTAGTGAAATAAGGATTGCCTGTTCCGCCTGCAATAAGCGCGACTCCTCCGCGCTCCATTACCGCAACGGCATCATCCCTCATATAATACCTTGCCACCGGCATCATCGGAGTGGCAGTGAAAACCTCAGCCTCAACTCCTGCCGAACGTATGGCCATGGCAAGCCCCAAAGAATTGATGACAGTGGCAAGCATTCCCATCTTGTCACCGTTCACCCTGTCGAATCCCTTGCCGGCCCCCTGCAGGCCGCGGAAAATATTGCCTCCGCCTATCACAATCGCCACCTGAAGGCCTCCCCTTACGGCAGATGCAACCTCCTCTGCATACGCTGCGAGCCAGCTTTCGTCAATACCCTTGCCCGAAGGCCCTCCGAGACTTTCCCCGCTCAGCTTGAGCAGGACCCTTTTATATTTTCCCATAAAAAACAGTTTCTGTATTTCAAGCAAACAAAAGTACCGAATTATTATGAAACTTGCAAGAAAGAATATATCTTTGCACACTTGAAGCGCGCTTTTAAAGTGCAATTGCAAGCGATAATCAAACATTGTAAAAAGATATGGCTAACATTTTCACATCTTCAATCGGCAAGAAGCTTATCATGAGCATAAGCGGCCTGTTCCTCATCATCTTCCTTCTTCTTCACATGACAATCAACTTCTTTTCCGTGATTGACTCTTTCACAGGAAAATACGGTGCGGCAGACGGACTCTTCCAGGCAGGCTGCGACTTCATGGCACTTCCTATAGTGACCGTCATGGTACCTGTCCTTGCCTTCGGATTCGTGATTCACATCATTTATGCGGCTTACCTCACATGGTGCAACATCCAGTCACGCGGAGGCTACAAGCGCTATGAAGTGGCAAGCAAGGCAAAGACCGAGTCTTGGGCATCAACGAACATGTTCGCCCTCGGAATTATCGTACTCGGCATCCTCGGCTTCCACCTCTCGCATTTCTGGGCTGACATGCAGCTCCAGGAGTTCATGGGCTCGCACGCAGAGAACCCTTACGAACTGCTCAACGCGACATTCGGAACATGGTGGATGACTCTCCTTTATATCGTATGGTTCGGAGCGCTCGGCTTCCACCTTACACACGGTTTCTGGAGCGCATTCCAGACAGTGGGTCTCAGCAACGGCATCTGGGAGAAGAGACTCCAGGTACTCGGCTACATCTTCACAGCCGTCGTAATCTTCGGATTCGTAGCGGTAGCGGTAAATGCATTCTGCCATGCAAACGGACTGATTTTCTAAGGAAAGAATCTCAATTTACCATAAACGGGTGGCTGAAGCAGTTCGGCCACCCGTTCTTTTAAACCATAAAGCACATGAGACAGAAAAGGTATTTCCTGCAGGAAAGCGACCTGCCGCGCCAGTGGTACAATATCCAGGCTGACATGAAGAACAAGCCGATGCAGATGCTCAACCCGGCGACACACGAGCCTCTCAAGGCTGAAGACCTGTATCCGATATTTGCAGAAGAGCTATGCCGGCAGGAACTCGACACCACATGCAGATGGACTGAGATTCCGGAAGAAGTGCTGCAGATGTACACATATTACAGGTCCACACCGCTTGTCCGTGCCTACGGACTTGAAAAGGAGCTGGACACGCCCGCCCATATCTATTTCAAGAACGAAAGCGTAAGCCCAGTCGGTTCACACAAGCTGAACTCGGCCATACCCCAGGCATATTACTGCAAAAAAGAAGGTGTCAGGAACGTCACCACGGAAACAGGAGCCGGGCAATGGGGCACGGCACTTTCATACGCAGCCAAGGCTTTCGGCCTTGAAGCCGCAGTATATCAGGTGAAAATCAGCTACGAACAGAAGCCCTACAGGAAAAGCATGATGCAGGTATTCGGAGCGCAAGTCACCCCCTCACCGTCAATGTCAACAAGAGCCGGCAAGGACATCCTCACAAGAACTCCGAATCACCAGGGCTCGCTTGGAACAGCAATATCCGAAGCCATAGAGCTTGCAAGGATGACCCCGGACTGCAAATATACCCTTGGCTCAGTGATGAACCACGTCACATTGCACCAGACAATCATAGGACTGGAAGCGGAGAAGCAGATGGAGATGGCAGGAGAATATCCTGACGTGGTAATAGCCTGCTTCGGGGGAGGCTCAAATTTCGGCGGCATATCATTCCCATTCCTGAGGCACAATATCCTTGATGGCAAGAAAACGAGATTTGTCGCGGCTGAGCCGGCTTCATGCCCGAAACTGACAAAAGGACAATTCGGATATGACTTCGGGGACGAGTCAGGATACACTCCCCTCCTGCCGATGTTCACACTTGGCCATGATTTTGCTCCGGCAAACATACACGCAGGAGGACTGCGCTATCATGGAGCAGGTGTCATTGCATCCCAGCTGCTGAAAGACGGGCTGATAGAAGCCGTGGACATAATGCAGCTCGACACATTCAAGGCCGGATGCATGTTCGCAAAAGCGGAGGGCATCATACCGGCACCGGAATCTTGCCATGCTATCGCAGCTACGATACAGGAAGCGCTCAGATGCAAATACGAAGGGAAAAGCGAAGTTCTCCTGTTCAATCTTTCAGGTCACGGACTTGTGGACATGGCCTCATACGACCAATATCTTGCCGGTAATCTCGTAAACTTTTCTTACTGAATCCTATAAAGGCATGGTCTTGTAGCGCAGCCATGCGGACACTTCAGGCGGAAGAAGAGGAGAAAGTGTGCGATAGACGCGTTCATTATAGCCGTTTAGCCATTTCAGCTCATCAGGGGAGAGCATATCCGCAATCACGGCAGAAGTGTCAATATGACAGAGCGTAAGGGTCTCGAATTCAAGCCAGTCCCCGAATTCATCCTTGCCAGCTTCCCTGCACAGGAGCACATTCTCATGGCGTATGCCATGCATCCCCTCACGATACAGCCCAGGCTCATTCGAAGTGACCATGCCCGGCAAGAGAGGCTGTGCATTGAAATTCTGCCTTATGTCCTGAGGGCCTTCATGCACACAAAGCCAGAAACCTATCCCGTGGCCGGTACCATGACCGTAGTTGCGTCTTGTACGCCACATCGGCCCGCGGGCAAGCACATCAAGCTGGCAGCCGGCGGTACCGCGCGGGAAAACCGCCATGGACAGGGCTATCATGCCTTTCAGAACGACAGTATAGTCTTTCTTCTCAAGCCTTATGCATTCTCCCATAGGGACTGTACGCGTAATGTCCGTCGTTCCGGTAAGGTATTGTCCCCCGGAATCCACGAGATAAAGTCCGGCCGGCCGTATCACGGGAGGATTTTCGGCCGGAATGCAATAATGCGGAAGAGCGGCAGAGGGCCCGTAGGCAGAAATGTTTTCAAAGCTGTCACCCCTGTATCCCGGAATCTCCGCACGGAAAGCTGAAAGCCGCACGGACGCCTCACGCTCCGTAACCTCACGTCCGGACGACACCTCGTCTTCGAGCCAATGAAGAAACCTCTCCATGGCCACTCCGTCCTCTATGAAAGTCTGCCTGAGAGACTCTATCTCAGAGGGAGTCTTGACAGACTTCTCCAGGATGACAGGAGAAGTTCCGCATATCACGTCAGAGCAGTCATAATTCCCGACTATATGGCTGTAAATATGATAATTCAAGGTTGAAGGGTCAATAAAGATTCTGACCCGGCCATCATCCTGCGACAAATCCGAAATAGTGAAGGCAAGTGCATCATAGTCCTCAACTTCAACCTGGTCAACCCTCAGCTCATCATAACTGTCTATGGTGTCAGG
>DBLW01000016.1:7767-10922 GCA_002298075.1 Bacteroidales bacterium UBA714
CGTACATTCAGCAGCCATGCAATCTCATCAAGAGAAGAAACGAGCATCATGTCCACCCCTTGCAGAAGCATCCATTTGCGCAGCCACGATATTTTGTCCACTCTCGGAATGCCTCCGAAACATTCCACGTCAAGCGTAGTCACCGGGGTAACGGGCACAGAAGGCCTCGCAGTCCACAGGGCATCAAGCATATCCGGCACATCAACGGCAATACCGTCTTCACCTATCGCCGCCTTGATTTCCTCAACGGCCATGACGCTCTGGCACAATCCGTCAACAGCCACCACACGAGCCTTTCCCGAAAGCCATTCCGGTATCCCGACAGCACCTTGTACACGTGTCTTATGAAGTTCCACCCCAGTCCCTTCAAGCTGCGAGACAGCCTGCACGAAATAGCGGGAATCCGTCCAAAGTCCGGCATGGTCTGCCGTTATCACCAGATCCCCTGCCTCGCCCGTGAATCCGGTAAGCCATTCCACCTGTTTCCAGCGCGGGGCAGGATACTCGCTCGCATGGGGGTCCGATCCGCTCAGGACAACCGCATCCCAACCATTGTCCGCCATCATGTCCCTCAGGTCCGCAATCCTTTTCTTGAATATATTTTCCATGATATGTCTAATTGATTTCTCCCGAATTGCAATTATACGAAAAACCAATGAATAATATACGAAACAAGCCGGAAAAGACTCCCTAACGCGGAAGCCTTCCCCGGCTTTGTCAAAATTGTATCCACTAACCGAGCTTTTTTCTCACGGCATGTACAATCGGAAGCAATACTGCAGCCCAACTGAATGAAGATGCGGCATTGCCAATCACCATCGATGCCACCTTACCCGGAGAGTAATATGATTTGACTTCTCCCAAAAGTCCAGAAAGAGCCTGTCCCTTTGCCTCTGCCTGCACTTTCAGCAGCCTGCGGCAAGAACGCAGCTGAGCGCGGTCCTTGATTGCGCCATAATCAGTCTCTATCATAAACGATGCTGATTAAAAGTTTCACGAACATATTCACAAACAGCTTCTTGCGGAAAATGAAAAGTATGCCGATGGCTGCAAGCTGGATTCCTCCCATTATGAATGCCCCGCCAGCATAACTGCCGACCCAGTTTCCGAGAAGCAGAACGAAGCCAAAAGTAAAAGCGGTGAGAGCCACCATCAGGAGCAGAAGCATCACCACTAAGGCGAATATTCTTCCGAGTCCGACAGAAAGGCCCTCAACCGCTCCAAGCTTAAGGTCTTCGGCCTTCAGTTCCAAATATTCCTTGGCTCCTGAAGAAAGATCCTCAAACGGCGTCTGCATACTACATTCCTTTCTGCTTTGCAAGTGCGCCTTCTACTGCGTCAAGTCCTTCCGCAAGCTTGCTCTTTGCCGTTGATGCGACCTCGGCCGCTCCTTTCTTGATTTTCTCGCGTGTCTTTTCACCTGATTCAGGTGCAAGAAGCAATGCTGTGGCAGCTCCTGCCAAAGCGCCTGCGATAAAGCAGGCAATTGAATTTCCTACGTTCATAACTTTAAAATTTCTGAATGTTAACAAATACTCTGTTCATGGCATAGGCAGTGGACTTTTCTCTGATATGAGCGCCACCGGCCTGCCCGGATCAGAGTATATCAGAAACTATACCATCGGAAACAAAATAATGGTCTTCCGGTATACAAATTTTTCCCGCAGGAGTTTTTATCAGATTCCCAACCATCAGGGCGCGTTCAAGGGCCTTTGCCGGACAATGCCTTTCAAGATATTCACTGTCAATGCCTTCAGATGTCCTGAGGGCAAGCATTATCTTCTCCGTCATGATTTGGTCCCCGGTCAGGATTTCACATCCGCCTGCCAGGCTGAAATCTCCTGTGCCTGCCGCATCGAGATATGCCTTAAGATCAGGATTATTCCACCGCCTCATCATGACTTTCCCCGGAACGTCACCATTAACGGCACTCATGCCACCATGGAGTCCCGCAGCCACCGGAGAGCAGACAAGGCTATGTGCCCCGGGGCCAAGTCCGAGATACGGGACATGTCGCCAATATGCACTGTTATGCAATGCCTCATATCCCGGAAGGGCGAAATTCGATATTTCATAATGATGATATCCGGCTGAAGCCATTGCCTCACACAGCATTGCATACTGGTTCATGCACATCTCGTCTGACGCCTCTTCATAACGGCCTTTTTCCACAAGCGAGGCCAAGGAGCTCCCCGGCTCGACCGATAGCTGGTAACAAGACAAGTGCTTGGGAAGGACTCCGCGCGGAGATATTGCCAAAGCCTTTGCAAGCGTATCACTCCAGTCCTGGTCCGTGAGGGACGATATGCCGAAAATAAGATCTATGCTTATGTTTTCCACCCCGGCGTTCTCCAGAATGGAATAGGCTTTCCGAGCAGATTCCGCATCATGCCTGCGGTTCATCCACCTGAGCATCCGGTCATCAAAGGACTGCACTCCCATGCTGACCCTGTTTACCCCGAGCCTCAGCAGGCCTTCCACGTATTCCCAGCCCTTTTCCACGATGTCGTCCGGATTGACCTCTACAGTAAATTCATCAAAAGGCCCGCCATGACCGGCAGCACCCAAGGCGTCCAGCAGTGATGAGAAAAAAGAAAGGGGCAGCACCGACGGGGTGCCACCTCCTATATATAAGGTATTGACCGTATCCGAAATTTCCGTGCCACGGGCGGCAATCTCTTTTGCAAGCGCACCGGCGTATCTGCCATAGACAGAGTCACGCGCAGAAGGGTCTCCTCCCATGCAGCTTCCGGCCGTAATTTCAGAATAAAAGTCACAATATATGCAGAAACTCCTGCAAAAAGGAACATGCACGTATATCACAGGATAGCGAATTATCGGAGCATCAGTTCCGTAGTCCCGAGGAATGTCTGTGATGTGAATGCCTCAACTGTGTAAATTCCCTTCGCATACTCAGGGATGTCGTTGAGATAGATTCCAAGCTCCACCTCCGAGCCCTGATAGTCAACCTCACGTGAAGCGGAGCATATCATGGTCTCGCCATTGTATTCAAAGGCTTTCTGAGTACCGTTCAGAAGCAGGATTCCCTCCGGGTCCTTCACGCGGATATATACAGTAACCGGACCCTTTTCCGCGAGGTCATTCTCGACAAGATTGAGGGTTGCGAGCAGATATTTGACCCTGCTGCTGCGGTC
>DBLW01000137.1 GCA_002298075.1 Bacteroidales bacterium UBA714
GGACGCCTGAGCAAGACCAATACGAGGACGCTGAGCTATACTTTCAACCAGGTCCTCAACTATGACAGGACATTCGGGGAGCATGATGTCAAGGTGCTTCTCGGACATGAATATTACCGTTACAGATATAATTACGCCATGGGTGAGAAGACCGGAATAATGGACGGCATCGACGAGCTTGCTCCTGCTGTCACCACTTCCGGCAATACGAGCTATTCTCACAATTATGCCATTGAATCTTATTTCACAAGGCTCAATTACGGGTGGGGAGACAGGTATTATTTTGATGCGAGCTGGCGTACCGACGGGTCTTCGAGGTTCTACAAGACCGGCAGATGGGGCAATTTCTGGTCTGTGGGTGCGTCATGGAGGATTTCCAACGAAACTTTCATGGAAAAGACCCGCTCATGGCTTAACAACATGACGTTGAAGGTGTCGTATGGTGTCCAGGGAAATGACAATCTCGGGTCGTATTATGCATGGCAGGGCCTTTATGACTATACATGGCCCAATGCGAGCGATGCGGGAGCTTTCGCGTCAAAGCTTGAGAACCGCGGCATCACGTGGGAGAAGAATGCGAACCTCAATACGGGTGTCGAGGCCTCCATGCTCAAGGGACGGCTTTCGGTTACTGCTGAATACTATAACAGGAAGACTTCTGACATGCTTCTTGAGAATCCTCTTGCCATATCAACAGGCTTCACCGGTTATAATGACAATGTCGGTTCAATGAGAAACCAGGGTCTTGAACTTTCACTGAGGGGCACAATATTCCAGAGGGAGAATTTCAGATGGGATGCTACAGTGATGGGGTCGTTCAACCGTAACAAGGTGATAGCCCTGACCACTTCGCAGAATTCGATAAGCGGCGGAGCGTCTGTCATCGAGGTCGGCAAGCCGATTTATACTTTCTATGTATCCAAGCGTGCTGGGGTTGATCCGGCCACCGGAAAACAGCTTTACTATGCCTACTGGACTCCGTCTGTTAATGAGGAGGGACAGGTCGCCAATATGCGTTGTGAAGAATATGTGACGGACAATGTCACCATGGCCAATCTCAGCAAATATTATATGGGCAGCAGGGAACCTGCATTCATGGGCAGCCTCGGCTCTTCATTCACTTTCTTCAAGAATGTTGATTTTTCTTTCCTGACAACATATTCCATAGGGGGAAAAGTGTATGACGGGCTTTACGCCGGTACGATGAGGGTGCAGTATGCCGGTAACAACTGGCACAAGAACATCCTGCGCAGATGGCAGAAGCCGGGAGATGTGACGGATATCCCTATGCTTGAGATAGGAGGCTCGTACCCGACAGATGACAGTGCTCTCGTTGATGCTTCTTACTTTGCTGTCAAGAACATCACTTTAGGGTATACTTTCCCTCAGAAATGGATGTCGCGCATCAGCGTGAAGTCGCTCAGGGTATTTTTCTCTGTTGACAATGTGGTGATGTTCAATCATATGGACGGAATGGACCCGCAATATAACTTCACGGGAAGCGTTTCCTATACATATGCTCCGTCGCGCGCCATGGTGTTCGGACTGGATTTGAATTTTTAATGGGAGTGATTATGAAAAAGACAAAAATATTTGTTTCGCTTCTGCTGGCTGCGTCAGTCTTTTCCGCATGCAACCAGAAGCTGCTTGATTTTTCCCCGACTGACTCCGGATCGGGCGAGGAACTTCTCAAGGAGGCCTCGACTGCGATAAGTTCCGTAAACGGCATATACCGTTCCATGTGGTCTGCGGGATGGACAACGACGGGAAATACGCACCAGTGCTTCGGCATTTCCGCATATAATCTCGCGCTTGAAGTTATGGCCGATGACCTGATTATGCAGGGACAGGGGAACGGATGGTTCTGGTTTGACCATGTATATAGCGTAAAGTCTTATTATTCATCATCTGCTTTCCGCGGCTATGACGTCTGGTATGCCAATTACAAATGGATTGCGGATGCCAATTACATAATCGCCGCAGAAGAGTCCATGGGAGGCTCCACGGCTGACGTGTCATATGTCGTGGGCCAGGCATATGCCATAAGGGCCTTGGCTTACCTCAATCTTGCGACATGGTTTGCCCGTGCTCCGTATAATCCGCTGGGAGGTACTTCGCGGTGGAATGACCCGGGTGTGCCGGTATATACCGAGGGCACCTCAATCAAGACAGAGGGGAAGCCGCGCGAGAATCTGAGCATAGTGTATGAAAGGATTTCAAAAGATATGGACAGGGCGGTGGAGCTGCTTGAGAAAGGTCAGGGCACTTCTCTTGCCGACAATAACAAGTCGCACATAAGCCTGTATGTCGCTCTCGGTCTTAAGTCCCGTGTCTGCCTTGTCACAGGCGACTGGGAGGGTGCTTATGATGCTGCGATGAGGGTGATAGAGGAAGGGCCTTATGCGGTCGGAGGCCAGAGCGAATTGATGGGCGGAATGAATGACATCAACAATGCCAATGTGATGTGGGGAGCTGGAATCGCCAATTCGGAGCAGTCCGGTGCCTACGCAAGTTTCTTTACCCATATGGACAATGTTTCCGGCTCATATGCTCAGGCGGCTCCGAAGCTTATCAGCAAACAGCTTTATAACCACATCAGCGATAATGACATCCGAAAAAGGTGGTGGAATCCGAATGACAGGGAGAGTCCTTATGTCTCTACTAAGTTCTCGTTCTCAAATGTCGCGGCATGGCTCGGTGACTATATTTACATGAGGGTTGAGGAAATGTATTTCACGGCTGCCGAGGCCGCTTTGCGCAGCGGGGATGAAGATTCGGCCAGCAATCTTATGAATACGGTTATGGCCCCGCGCAATCCCGGCTATAATGCTTCTGCCTACCGCGGGACTATGCTTGGCGCTACTACTACAACGTGGACCGGGTCTTTCCTTGAGAATATCCTGCTCCAGCGGAGAGTGGAGCTTTGGGGCGAATACGGACGTCTGTTTGATGTCCGCCGCCTGGGACAGGGAATTTCCCGGAGCACTGAGGACGGGTTCTCGTCAGACTGCATGACCACCATGAGCCGCAATCGGATAAATATAACCAATCCGGACACATATGACTGGATACTTATGATTCCGAAAGATGAGCTTGACGCCAATCCGAATATCAACGAAGAAGACCAGAATCCGTGATGAAAGCCATTATGAAAAATTTAGAAAATATCCTGGCGTCCCTTTTGATTATCGGGGCGTGCGGCATCTTTGCGTCATGTTCAAAGACGCAGGAAGGGCCGATATACAATTCCAATGGAGACGACGGCAAGGAAATCCATTTCATACAGTCGTCCATCGGCAAGGAGTTTCCCTCAGACATGACTCAGGGGACAATTGACGTGCAGATAGCGCGCCCGGGAAACAGGGGCACATATTCCGTGCGTCTTCTTAACCGTGGAGATGATTCAGGACTGTTTTCGGTTCCCGATGTGGTGACTATTCCTGATGGGGAGTATTCTGTGAGTGTTCCTGTTGAGGTCGATCTTTCGAAGCTTATCATGGGCTCTGACATCAGCACTACGCTGTATATCCGTGAGCGTGATGCGTATCTTGGTGACAATAGCGCATATGTTTCGCAATATACGGACAAGATTGACGTTTCTGCATCTTTTGAGATAATATGGGAACCGTATTACAGGACTGACGCTTCCGGTGAGCAGGTGCGCCAGACCGCGACTTTCCATTATAACGGTTTTTATACGGGCCGCACATCGGGTCTTGAAGTGGACAAGGCTGCAGGAGCTGACATCTACCGCATCAATGACTGGGCCAGCGGCGTAGGGTTCAAGTTCATTCTGCGTGAGGACAATACCTGTGTAGTTCCAGCCCAGTCCATCGGATATTTCAATTCGAATTATAATGAATATGTGCAGGTTTCCGATATGGCGGTATATCAGGGTGACGAGAGGATGTATGCTTCTTATCCGTGTACTTATGACGGCAAGGGAACGTTCAGCTTCTATCTGATTTACTATGTGTCCGAAGGATATTTCGCCAAGGGAGAGGAGAGGCTCGTATTTGAGTCCGATGCGGACAGGACGCCTCTGATGGCTATTGATTTTGACGGGATTGAGACGACGGAAACGGGATTCAAGGCCCCGAGGCTGTCGTTCTATGTCAATGAATATGTCAAGTCATACAAAGCAACGGTCGTTTCAGGTGACATCACTTCCGATCCTGCCGCTCTCGCCGGAGTGCGTTCCAAACTTATCGCCGGAGAGGCTCCGGGCCCTTATCCTGTTCTTACCCTGTATGCTGACCATTCTGAATTGTGGAGCGTGCCGGGAGGCAATTTCACTGCTGTCGCCCTGGCATATGATGAGGAAGGTACGCCTTGCGACCTTTATCACAGAAGGTTCACTTGCGACCCGTCCGGCATATATGTGCCTGAGGCAGTGGCATTTGATTTTTACCGTGAGGATTCGTCTCCGGCATATTCTCCTTACACTTCTCTGTTGTGGCATATACAGACGGCCAATGTGTCGGCAATGAAGTATTTGTGCGTCAGGACTGACATTTATGAGTATCTTGTCAATGCCAACCGGGACATGTCCTTGGCGGATTTTGTCAGCAAGAACGGAAATTCCGTTTCTGATGAAATCCTTGCTTCCGCCAATGAGGACGGTTTCACCACGGCGTTCACCAACTTGGTGGAGGGTCTTGAATATACGCTTGCGGTGGTTATGTACAATGAGTTCGGGGATGCTGCCGTTGAGGAACGCAAGGCTTTCACTCTTGGCCGGTCTATTGATGATTTTGACAAGACCAGGACTATGGATGACTTTTTGGGGGCATTCCGTGCAACGGCTATAACGCGTGTCACAGGTGCTGCTTCCACTGCGGTTTTCACAGACAATTACAGGATTGACATTTATCGTCAGAACGGTTCTCAGGTGATAATAAACGGCATGTCCGACATGAGGGACTTCACGCCGGAACTTACTGGCTATTATGACGAGGATATGCATGCGGTAATTGTGGGTACGCAGGCTTGCGGAAAATACCGCGACAATTATGCTTTCCTCGGCATGTCCGACGGTTTTTCAACTTATTGGGGAGGCTGTGAATTTGCAATAGGCTATATCGGTGACACTCTCTACTGGCTTTCTGCTCCGGGGTCTTCGGGCAATGTTTACCAGTACCAGTTCCTGTTGTTCAGCTCTGACCAGCCGACAAGCAATTCATATCTCCGTGAATCAGTAGGGGCAAAGTCCTGGTCAAATGTCAGCATGATTCCGTTTGCGCTTGCTCCGTCTTCCTGCTCCGGAGGCTCTTGCGCGGTACGGACACTATCGCTATCAGGAATCAGCTTCGAATCGCATTTGTGTGACTGACGGCAGTTTTTGTGCTTGAATCATCCGGACGGAACTCCCGTCCGGATGATTTTTGTTTGCAGCTTATCTTGGCCGCCTGGATGCCTCGCGAAGATGGAGTTATAGTCAATGTGCCTGGGGGGGGGATATATTAAATTACGATTGCACCCTGTTTCTGAGAGGAAATCCGTGGGAATTTATTAATTTTGCCGATTGGCCGGGTGTGATTGTGTGGCTGCAAGCGGCGCTGCTTAGTTCCTGGCCTCCCATGCAGGGAATGAATGCATTTATTGTAGCTTGAAAAGCTAAAATAAACGATTAAGCCGAGAGCAGAAGACAAAATTTGTTTTGACTATGCCGAGGCGGAGTTTATCATAGATTAAAAATCTAAAATAAACGATTAAAGCCGGGAGCAGAAGACAAATTCATTTGTATTATGCCGGGGCGAGAATGATTGAAAACGAAGTTTAAAATACCATAATAATGTACAGGACACATACCTGCGGAGAACTCCGCATAGAAAATGCCGGTCAGACGGTTACGTTGGCCGGATGGGTGCAGAAATCAAGAAAACTTGGAGGAATGACGTTCGTTGACCTGCGTGACCGCTATGGCATTACCCAGCTTGTGGTGGATGCCTCTGCTGAGCAGGAACTCCTGGAGACGGCTGCGTCTCTCGGACGTGAATGGGTGATACAGGTGACCGGAACCGTATTGGAGCGTCAGAGCAAGAATCCTAAGATGCCTACCGGAGATATTGAAATAGGCATTTCGGAAATCAAGGTGCTCAACAGGGCCAATACTCCTCCTTTCACAATAGAGGATGACAGTGACGGCGGTGAGGAACTCCGCGCCAAGTATCGTTATCTGGACCTTCGCAGGAATCCGCTTCAGAAGGCACTGAAACTTCGTCACCAGATTGCGCATGAGGTTCGCAATTATCTGGATGCCATGAACTTCCTGGAGATAGAGACTCCTTATCTCATCAAGTCAACCCCGGAGGGGGCGCGTGATTTTGTAGTGCCTTCACGCATGAATCCTCGCCAGTTCTACGCCCTTCCTCAGTCTCCCCAGACTTTCAAGCAGCTTCTTATGGTGGCCGGCTATGATCGCTATTTCCAGATTGTTCGCTGTTTCCGTGACGAGGATTTGCGTGCTGACCGTCAGCCTGAGTTTACCCAGATAGACTGTGAGATGTCTTTTGTGGAGCAGGAGGATGTGCTTGGCACATTCGAGGGCATGATGAGGACGCTTTTCAAGAATGTCCTGAATGTTGAGATTGCAGACAGGATTCCGCGCATGAGCTGGTATGATGCCATGGATTTCTATGGTTCAGACAAGCCGGATATCCGTTTCGGAATGAAAATAAATGAGATAACCGACCTTGTGCAGGGACATGGCTTCTCTGTGTTTGACAGTGTTGGATATGTGGGAGCAATAAATGTTGAAGGTGCGGCCGCATATACCCGCAAGCAGATTGACGAGTTGACCGAGTGGGTCAAGAGGCCTCAGGTCGGTGCCAAGGGGCTCGTTTATATAAAGGTAAATGAGGACGGAAGCATTAAGTCTTCAGTTGACAAGTTCTACACTCCGGAACAGCTTCAGGCTGTGGCAGACCGTCTTGGTGCGGCTAAGGGTGATATGATGCTTGTTCTTTGCGGTGCGAAGAGAAAGACTCAGACTATGCTCGGAGTTTTGCGCCTTGAGATGGGAAACAGGCTTGGCCTGAGGGA
>DBLW01000056.1 GCA_002298075.1 Bacteroidales bacterium UBA714
TTTTCGCAGGGGCAATTGTGCCAGCCGCATAGGAACACTAAAAAATCTTTAAAAGATGCCCAAGAGTATCAATGCAATATCAGACAAGTTCAGAACCATATTCGGATTCTATTATGACGGTTTCCGCAACATGACTTGGGGACGCCCTCTGTGGGTGCTCATAATCCTGAAGATGGTATTTCTGTTCCTTATATTAAGGCTATTCTTTTTCAAGCCGGTGCTTTCCGGAAAGACGGAGAGCGAGAAAAGTACGTTTGTCGCTAATGAACTTATCAGAGGACGGCCCGGATTGGATGATTTCATTGTATTGGAAGGATATGACGTCGAAAGATAGGGCCGCATAATACATATTTGAAGCAGATTCAGGGCGGTGTCGTTGATGATATGACCATTTGGTGCAGGAGCGTTGTTATTTATGATTCAAAGCTGTAGCCTACAATTGTTGGCGGGAATTGCTGAACCGATATAAAGCAAAAAAGGATTGCCGCAAGTATTGACCGTGTTGAATATCAGTGCGATTACGTTGCAGGAAAGTTTGACGGAAATGGCAGATGTTATTGCAATGGAAATGATAAAACTGCGGCAGCCTGTTGGGGCGCTGCATATGGCGACGTCAATCACGAGGACTTGGGACGGCTCATGGCTTTTGAAATGTGGCAGAAGGATGTAGCCCCTGTGGAGGATTAACGGATTTCAACATTAAAACACATTAATACAGTATTCTTATATGATTGAGGCATCTTTAATTGATTGGTCAAGGGCGCAGTTCGCGCTGACGGCCTGCTATCATTGGGTCTTTGTGCCGCTTACATTGGGACTTGCCGTTATAATGGCTGTCATGGAGACAATTTATGTGGTCAAGAAAGACGAGTTCTGGAAAAAGACCGCACAATTCTGGATGAAACTGTTCGGAATCAACTTTGCTGTCGGAATCGCCACCGGACTTATTCTTGAATTTGAGTTCGGAACGAACTGGAGCAACTACTCATGGTTCGTCGGGGACATTTTCGGCGCTCCTCTTGCCATTGAGGGCATATTCGCATTTTTTATAGAGGCTACCTTCGTGGCCGTCATGTTTTTCGGATGGGACAAGGTAGGACGCCGCTTCCATCTTGCTTCGACATGGATGACAGGAATCGGTGCGGCAATATCGGCTTTCTGGATTCTAGTGGCAAACGGATGGATGCAGCATCCTGTCGGAATGGAGTTCAATCCGGATACTGTGCGCAATGAAATGGTGGACTTCTGGGCAGTGGCTACAAATCCTGTCGCAGTGACCAAGTTTTTCCATTCTGTCCTGAGCGGATGGATGACAGGAGCGATATTCGTCATCGGAATAGGCTGCTGGTATCTGCTTCGCAAGCGAGAAACGAGATTTGCCCTTGCCAGCATCAGGGTGGCTTCGGCCGTGGGAATAATAGGCACTCTTGCTGTCATGTTTACAGGGGACCGTTCCGGCATTCATGTGGCTAAGTATCAGCCTATGAAACTGGCTGCCGCTGAGGGACTTTATGACGGAGGAACACGTGCGCCGTTTTCCATTGTGCCGGGATTGGAGATACCGGGAGTGCTTTCATTGCTTGCCACGCATGACATTGACGGTTATGTCCCTGGCATAAATGACCTGCTGGACGGCTATGTCGATCCGCAGGGGAATGAGCATCTTTCCGCTGAGGCCAAGATGTACAAGGGAACTGAGGCCTTGCGTGCTTTCAAGACTTACCGCAAGCTAAAGGATGTTGACCCTCAGGCGGCTGCAGAGGCAAAGAAGGTGCTTGACGCCAATGTTGACTGCTTCGGATACGGATATATAAAGGACAGGAACGAACTTGTTCCTGATGTATGGCTTGTCTATTGGCCTTTCAGGATTATGGTCGGTCTCGGCTCTTTCCTGCTGCTTCTTATGATTGCCGTCCTGTTTTACGGGCGCAATGGAAAGATTGCCCACATGAAATGGCTGCAGTGGACAGCCCTTCTGTCAATTCCTCTTGTATATATTGCAGGACAGGCAGGATGGATTGTCGCAGAGGTTGGAAGGCAACCATGGGCCATCCAGGATCTTCTGCCGGTAAATGCCGCAATATCAAGCATCAGTACTGCTGCAGTACAGACCACTTTCTTCATTTTTGTGGCCGTGTTCACGCTATTCCTATCCATCGACATTAACATAATGGTCAAGGCGATAAAGAAAGGGCCTGAAGTTGACGGGAAAACTGAGTAATGGTTTAACAATTCTAATAATCTGATTATGTTTACATACGAATTTCTGCAGAATTACTGGTGGTTCATAATATCGCTTCTTGCAGGTCTTCTTGTTTTCCTGCTTTTCGTGCAGGGAGCAAATGCAATGATACTCATTACGGGGGCTGATGAAGACGAAAAGCAGCTCATGGTCAACTCCACCGGCCGTAAATGGGAATTGACTTTTACTACGCTCGTCACGTTCGGCGGGGCTTTCTTCGCTTCCTTCCCTCTGTTTTACAGCACAAGTTTCGGAGGAGCATATTGGGTATGGGTGCTGATTCTTGTCACCTTTGTGTTCCAGGCAGTATCATATGAGTTCCAGAACAAGGCCGGAAATGTGCTCGGCAAGACTGCATTCCGTGTTTTTCTTACCATAAACGGTTTCCTCGGGCCGCTTCTTATCGGAACGGCAGTCGGGACATTCTTCACTGGCTCGGATTTTACCGTTGACAAGGCTGCTGTAGGTGACGGCTTCTCCCCGGTGATAAGCACATGGGGAAACGGATGGCATGGCCTTGAGGCTGTGGCTGACCCTTGGAATGTGAGCTTCGGCCTGATGGTGATGGGACTGGCAATTTGTCTTGGAGTCCTTTATATGATGAACAATATAGATGACGGGAAACTTTGCGGCAAACTGCGCAGGAGACTTCTCGTGTCATCTGTCATGTTTGTGGTCTTTTTCCTTAACACGGTCATATGGCTGCTGCTCAGGAGAGGATTTGCCGTGGCCGGAGACGGGACAGTGTTCATGGAAAAATACAAATACTTTCATAATCTCCTTGAGATGCCTGGGGCTGCCGTTGCTTTTGCCGTTGGTGCAGCTCTCGTGCTTTGGGGGCTTGTCGGGACTTTGGTCTCAAGAAAATTCCGGAAGGGAATATGGCCGGCAGGCATCGGAACAGTGCTTGTCGTGATGGCTATGTTCTGGATTGCCGGCTATAACGGCACTTCATACTATCCGTCATATTCCGACCTGCAGAGTTCGCTGACTATTTCCAACAGCTGTTCAAGCGAGTTCACTCTCAGGACGATGGCGTGGGTTTCGCTCATTATCCCGTTTGTGGTGGCGTACATCGCATACATATGGAAAGCAATGGACAGAAAGCCTCTCACCAGGAAAGAGATTGAAGGCACTGAACACAAATATTAGAATCTGACGCGCATGGCGTCCGTGGTGCCATGTTTGCTCAGCCGTGCCATTTGTCAAATGTCTGTAATGTAGTGGTTTATGCAAAGACGGGCGTGCAAAAATGCACGCCCGTTTATGTTGAAGCAGATGCGCCCCGTCAGTTCTTAGGCCTCATCTGAGGGAAGAAGAGCACATCCTGGATGGTAGGGGAGTTGGTCATGAACATTGTCAGACGGTCGATTCCCATTCCCATACCTGATGTAGGAGGCATTCCGTATTCGAGTGCGCGCACGAAGT
>DBLW01000010.1 GCA_002298075.1 Bacteroidales bacterium UBA714
TTTTATGGGACACTAATGACTTTTAATATATTTTAGATTTTCAATCTACAATAAAACTTCACCTCGGCATAGTCAAGCGAGCTTGCCTCTGCTCTCGACTTAATCGTTTATTTTAAACTGTGTTTACAATCACTCTCGCCTCGGCATAATACAAATGGATTTGTCTTCTGCTCTCGGATTAATCGTTTATTTTAGATTCTCAATCTACAATAAACTTCGCCTCGGCATAGTCAAAACAAGTTTTGCCTCTGCTCCCGGCTTAATCGTTTATATTGTTTTCCTGCAAAAATACGGCATCGGCAAAGCAATATGAATACCAACGTTTGCCCCTTGGAGCAAAATTATTATCAAAAAGTTGAAAAGATGCTTGCAATAATTAAAAATACCACTACATTTGCGGTGCACTATTTTACTAAGACACATGGGCAAGAAATAAACATCAAAACTCTTGGAATATGATAAAAATTGAAAACCTCGGATTCAGCTACGGGGACAACGTAGTGCTGAAAAACATCACAATGACTCTTGAAGAAGGCAGGATTTATGGCCTTCTCGGTGAAAACGGAGTCGGCAAGACAACTCTTCTGACCCTTTTGTGCGGCCTTAAACAGCCCAAGGCCGGAGAGATAACAATAGACGGCCACACTCCTTACAAAAGGGAGCCGTCTTTCCTGTCCGACCAGTATTACCTGAGCGACGAGGTGTCAGCAATCAACATGAGGGCAGAGGAATATGCAAAAAGCTACGGCAAATTCTGGGACAAATTCGACATGGGCAAATTCCTTGAAATAATGGAAATCTTCGAAAATGACGCATCACAGAAGATGAACAGGATGTCATTCGGCCAACTTAAGAAGACTTACATTTCATTCGCGCTCGCATGCAATTGCCGCTACATCTTCATGGACGAGCCTACGAACGGCCTTGATATCCCTTCCAAGGCGCAATTCAGGAAAGCAGTGACAAAATACACAAGCGAAGACTCTACGCTTCTCATATCCACGCACCAGGTCCGTGACCTCGAAAACATAATAGACCCGATAATAATCCTCGACAGGCAGGATGTGCTGCTCAATGCCAGCATCAGGGAAATTGCGGAAAAACTGACATTCGACTACAGCAATGAAAGGAATCCGAATGCTCTTTACAGCGAAATGACGCCGGGAGGCTGCGTACAGGTCTATCCGAATACCGGCTCCGAAGAAAGCAAGGTCAACATCGAGGCCCTGTTCAACACAGTACACCTGCACAAGGAACTTATAAAAGGCATGTTCAGAAAATAAAGCCTATGAGACCCAACGAGAACTTCAACAGCGGAAGATTCATGCAATATCTGGCCCAAGACCTGAAAAGATGCGTCAGAAAAGCCGGTCTGACAACATTTGCATGTTCTCTCGCCCCGGCAATCATCCTGGCATTCACCGCATGGTCGTCCAGCATGGGAGGCAACACGGAATGGAAAATATGGCTTAATCTCAGTGACATTGCTGCAGCTGTAGTTTCAACATTGTTCTTCCTGAGACTTCCCATAACGTGCTACGGGCATCTGACCGACAAGAGGAAAGGCGCCGCGCACCTGATGCTTCCGGCATCACATACAGAGAAATACGTAAGCATGATACTTGTAGGCATTGTAATATTTCCCCTCGCATTCGCCCTCATGTATCTGTCTGTTGACGCTTTTTGCAGCGTATTGTTCCCGACAAGATACGAAGGGGCACTTGCAATCGCCATGGCACAGGACATCGGTGACAACAAATTGCTGACAATGTTCTTCACTCCATGGATGGTATCGTCAGCCGGGCTGGCCGGAGCTGTGCTTTTCAAGAAGAACAAGGGAGCAAAGACATTCTTTACTGCGGCCTTGTCATTCATCGCACTGCTGATAATCCTGATCACAATAGAGAAACGTTGCAGCATTCCGTCCATATTTCCGTACAGTATTCACGGATGGTATATATTCCAGGCAATCTGCACCGTACTCCTTATGACATACACTTATTTCAAAACAAAGAAAATCGAACTCTGACATGAACGGCACATTCAATATAAAAAGATTCGGAAAATGGTTTGTTTCCGACTTGAAGGCATGCATCTCCAACTACGGACTCAGCTTCATGCTCATCAGCATGATGGGGCTGATAATATATGCAGGCACAACGATAACAGGACTTCTTATAAATGGCACTTGGGGAGGCCCTGGAATAATATTCCGCACCTTTACCTTCGCAATCTGCATGGCAGTGATGATACTTACCCTGCCGCCGAAATGCTACGGGCACATCACGGACAAACGCGCAGGTTCCACATGGCTGATGATACCGGCATCTTCATTTGAGAAGTTCCTGTCCATGGTTACAATATCAGCCATTCTGGTCCCGGCACTCTTTACCGGCATATACCTTGGATTTGACACTCTCCTGTGCACACTCGACTCGACATGCGGAGACACTATCATCTCAATCGCGCCCCGGATATTCAGCGACATCCCCGATGCTCCGGCTGAAGTCAGTTCGTTCATCGGCATGATGACCAATCCACTCACATACATAGATGACATCATAGGAACCATGCTTGTATTCCTGCTTGGTGCAATATGCTTCAAAAGCGCAAAGACAGTAAAGACCATACTTTGCCTCATGGCCTTTTCGACAATATTGAGCATGATTATGACGCCTTTCATGAGCAGCTATATGCAGGAGATGATAACCAACCCGTCCATCTCAGTGGAGGAGATATTCGGAAGCCGGCTGTTCCGCAACCTGCCTCTGATAGACACAATCAGTGACATAGGCACGATTGTAATAGCATCTGCGGCTATATTCTTCCGCATCAAGACCTTGAAACATTAAAAGCACGAATCATGGAATTTGACTCAAACAAATCAATATATCTGCAGATTTGCGACACTATCTGCGAGAATATCCTAAGCGGTGAGCTTGCACCGGACTCAAGAATCCCTTCTGTGAGGGAATACGGGGCAGACATCGGCGTTAACCCCAATACGGTGATGCGAAGCTACGAAAAACTCACAAGCGAAGGCATAATATACAACAAGCGCGGCATAGGCTATTTCATAAGTCCTGACGCAAAGGAGATTGTCCTCCAGTCGCAGCGCAATGAGTTCCTTAGCCAGGAGCTCCCGAAAATAATCAAGAGGATGAAGCTTCTGGGAATCGACCCTTCAGTGCTTAAAGACGCCTGAGCAGGATGATACCATAGTGGACAGGTCGGGATTTCCGGCCTGTTTTTCATTCCCCTTCATTACAATAAAGCCATTTTCTTTGCATTATCCTCCAAAATGACTAATTTTGCGCCGTATTTAAAACCTGAGCCGGAGATAAACTATCCGGAATGACTGACTTTTTTAGAAATATCATCATACTGCTGGCAGTTTCAGCAGTATTGTTTTCGTGCAGCAAGGCTTTCACTGCCATGGATGCTTCCGATTCAAAAGGAGGCAGAATCATAATAACGGGAACCGTATCCGAACTTGAAAGCGCACAGCCTCTGAAAGACATGAAGATTGTATTCAAGGCATACACCACTGACAATGCCATACCAGTCCCGGTATATTCCGATGAGGTATATTCCGGCAATGACGGCGTATATGCCATAGAGGCCGCTGCGGAAGGAGGAAAGTTGCGCTGCGTAATAACAGCCTCAGACATGAGCGGAGGTCACAGCAGCCAGACTCATGAAATCATGGTGACATGGAGCGGTCCGTCATACGACAAGCACAGCAACTCATTCATAGTGAATGACTGCAATTTCCAGTTGCCCAAGGTCAGAACCCAAGCAGAGTAAAATGAAAAAGGTCATTATCGCGCTTGCCCTCGCGGCAGTCTGCTCATGCATGGGACCGGACCATATAGGCAATGCTGACGGCAATCTTCCGGTTTATATAGAAGGCACGGTCTCGTCGGAGGAACTGGACCCGCTGAAGCACATAAGGGTCACCGTCTCATTCGAGGGCGAGGAAGAAAGTTCAGTCGTATATACATCCTCAAAAGGAATATTCAGGACAGACAGGTATATTGCCCCTTACAACCTCCCGCTGACCATATGCATCAGCATTGATGACATCGACGGGGAAGAAAACGGAGGACTATACAGCCCTCTGTCGGACAAGATAACCATTTTCAGGGAAGACATCAAAGGCCTGCCTGTCATCAAGCTTGCTCCGGCTTACCGTCTGACTCGCGCCACTGCTTCGGAGAGCAGCCAACAAGTTTTGTGAACTGCCTGTGGAAATTGGACCTGTCGCTGAAGCCGGACAGTTCCCCGACAATGTGAGTTGACATGTCCTTGTTCTCAAGCAGCAGGCGCTTAGCCTCCTCAATACGGAGCGCAGTCCTCCATGACTTGAAGTCAACGCCCTTTACGGCCGTGAAATAAAGATGAAGAACTTCTTTTGTAGTATTCATTTCACGGGCAATGTCCTCACGGCTCTTGTCATATTCGCGGTAACGCTTCTGGGCAATCCACTTTTCAATAGAAGCTTCGAGTGCGGCATATTCAGCCTCGCCTGCCGCTGCAGGAGAATCCTCATGGCCATCTTTTTCATGCTTGGGATGCGCTTTCCTTTTCTTGTGCTTAAAATCCTTGCCGGAAAGTGTCTTGTAGGCAAATGCATCAAGCAAGAGCTTATGGCTGCCGAGGAAAGATATGAAATTTGCAGTGAAATAAAGTATGAAAAGAGAATAAAGGGACACATACACCTTCATGAATCCTGAAGGCAGGAGCATATATACAAGGACGAACATCTGCGTGAGCATCATTATGATATAGCAAAAGCGTATCCAGCGTATCTTGTCATCCTCTTCCTCGTCATAATACTGCTCAAGTTTCTTCACGCTGTTCACATAGACCTTATTGAAAGAAATGATATGAATTATGCACTGCACAATGAAAAGCACGATTGCAGACACCAGGACGGCAGTCCTTGGCCACCCGCCGTCCCACCAGAAAGACTTTATCAGCACATAGCTCATTATGCCAGTGACTCCCACGTTCAGATAGAACTTGTCGTTGTCTATGAATTTTTCATCCAGCACATTTATCAGCGAATACGACAATATGGCTGACGACATGGCCGTTATAACAAACATCATGATTGCCACGAAAGAGTCGTAAGACGGGATGCCGGAATAGGTTAGGGTAACGAAGAACAATACGGTGCAGACAAGAAAGCACGAGGCGATGGTGTTCTTTCCCCTGATTATTTTCTTGGAATATTCCGTCTGTGGAATCTTGATGAGCACCAGCAGCAGTCCCAGCACGAAAGACGTGAGGACACCCAGGAGAAGGCTCAGTTCTATATTAAATACGACATCTATCAGGCTTGTCATTTCAAGTCGCGGTTGGGTTAAGAATCAAGAGAGGATGACTAAAATTCATTAGCCATCCTCAAACATCAAATCTTCAGAAGGCGATTACCATCCGAGGACATATGAGAAAATCAGAGGCGCTACGATAGTGGCATCCGACTCCACGATGAAACGAGGAGTGTCGATGTCAAGCTTGCCCCAGGTAATCTTTTCGTTCGGAACAGCTCCGGAATATGAGCCGTAGGAAGTGGTGCAGTCTGAAATCTGGCAGAAATAAGCCCAGAGCGGAACATCCGGCCACTCGAGGTCCTGTGCCATCATCGGAACGACGCATATAGGGAAATCTCCGGCAGTACCGCCACCGATCTGGAAGAATCCGACTCCCTGTCCGCCGCAGTTCTCACGATACCACTCAGTCAGGAAAATCATTGTCTCCACACCGTTCTTAATCATGTTAGGCTCGAACTCTCCCCTGATGCAGTGCGCAGTGAATATGTTTGCGGTGGTGCAGTCCTCCCATGCAGGGACTACGATAGGAATGTTCTTTTCGCATGCCGCGAGCACCCAGCTGTCCTTAGGGTCAATCTCATAATACTGCTCGAGGACACCGCTGCGCAGAAGCTTATAGATTACCTCCCATGGATAAAGCCTCTCGCCTTCTTCCTTCATCTGGTTCCACACATCGATGAGATGGTGCTCAAGACGGCGGAAAGCCTCTTCCTCAGGAATGCAGGTGTCGGTCACACGGTTCATGTGGTTGTTAAGGAGCTCTTTCTCCTGCTCCGGAGTGAGATCCCTATAGTTCGGAACCCTGTAATAGTGGTTGTGGGCAACCAGGTTCATGATGTCTTCCTCAAGGTTGTTTGCGGAACATGACACGATCTGGATTTTGTCCTGACGGATCATCTCGGCAAGCGAGAGGCCGATTTCTGCCGTGCTCATGGCGCCTGCCATCGCCAGCATCATCTTTCCGCCCTTGTTCATGTGCTCGTCATAAGCCTTTGCAGCATCAACGAGCGCCGCAGAGTTGAAATGACGATAATGGTGTGTAATGAATTTTGAAATAGGTCCTTTTTCCATTTTCATCAGTAATTAGTAAACAGACCGCGAAATTAAGGATTTTTTCGCTATTTTTGCAATCGTTTTTGCCCGTTTTTGGCCAAACAGTCAGAGTTTGACATAATTTTGATATGTAACATGTTAGATTTCAACTCAATAGAACAGCTGGACAAAGTTGCCACCCCTTTCTGGTATTATGACATGGACCTGTTCCGCAGGACAGTGGACCATGTGGCGGAACTTTCGGCAGAACACGGGATAAAGGTGCACTATGCCGTCAAGGCCAACGTCGAGAGGAGGCTGCTTCAATACATAAGCGGCAAAGGATTCGGCGCGGACTGCGTCAGCGGCAACGAGGTCCTGCATGCACACTCATGCGGATTTCCTGCCGGCAAAATCGTATATGCCGGTGTCGGAAAGAGCGACAAGGAGATATACCAGGCTCTCCAGCTCGGAATCGAAGCATTCAACTGCGAGTCGCTTCAGGAGATTTATGTGATAAACGAGATGGCCAGGGTATGCGGGCTCAAGGCCAATGTGTCCGTCAGAATCAACCCGGACATAGATGCTCACACCCACAAATATGTGACGACAGGACTGTACGAAAACAAGTTCGGCATATCCCGTCACGAGTTCGACAAGCTGATAGGGCTTGTGCAGAAAAGCGGAAACATCAACTTCATAGGCCTGCATTTCCACATAGGCTCGCAGATAACAAGGGTCGAGGAAGTATATGCGCTGGAATGCCGCAGGGTCAATGAAATAGTGGCCTATTTCGAGAGAAACGGACTGGAGGTCAAGAACATAAACCTCGGAGGAGGACTCGGTGTGGATTACGACGACCCGGACGAGAACCCTATAGCGGACTTCGGGAAATGGTTCGGAACCATCTCATCCAACATAGCCCTGCATGAAGGACAGACGGTGCATGTGGAACCGGGACGCTCATTGGTGGCACAGTGCGCCGCGCTCATTTCAAGGGTGCTCTTTGTCAAGAGCGGCGAGACCAAGAATTTCCTCATAATGGACGCAGGTATGAATGACCTGATAAGGCCGGCCCTCTACGGGGCATACCACAAGATAGAAAACCTCTCGGCAACCATGCGCCCGTTCTTCCCTACCCACCAGGCATATGACATCGTGGGTCCGGTATGCGAATCGAGCGACGTATGGGGCGCGGGAAGGCTTCTTCCCCTGAGCGTGCGCGGAGACCTGATGGCAATACGCAGCGCAGGAGCTTACGGGCAGGTCATGTCAAGCAGATACAATATGAAGGACATGGCTCCGGCAGTCTTTTCTGACGCCATGGACGAGGCGCCTTCAAGGACGGACTATTTCGCCGTATGATTAATGAATAAACAGAAAAATAAACAATATGTTTGAAAATTTGAGTGAAAGGCTCGAGAGGTCGTTCAAGATTCTCAAGGGCGAAGGCAAGATAACGGAGATAAATATCTCGGAGGCAATGAAGGACATCCGCCGTGCCCTCCTTGATGCCGACGTGAGCTACAAGATAGCAAAGCAGTTCTGCGATGACGTGAAGAAGAAAGCCATCGGCCAGAATGTGCTCACTGCCGTGAAGCCGCAGCAGATGATTGTAAAGATTGTCCATGACGAGCTGGCCGCGCTGATGGGAAGCGAGTCTTCTGACATAAATGTCAAAGGACAGCCTGCTGTCGTGCTCGTAGCCGGTCTCAACGGTTCGGGTAAGACGACATTCTCAGGAAAGCTCGCCCTCAACATCAAGAGCAAGAGAGGCATGAAGGTCATGCTGGCTGCCTGCGACTATTTCCGCCCGGCCGCAATTGACCAGCTGAAGGTGCTTGGAGAGCAGATAGGCGTTCCTGTATATGCTGAAGAAGGTGTAAAAGACCCTGTGCAGATTGCGCGCAATGCCATAAGCAAGGCCAAGGCTGAGGGATACTCAGTAGTCATTGTCGATACTGCAGGACGTCTTGCTGTCGATCAGGAGCTGATGGATGAGATTTCTACGCTCAAGAAAGCGGTGAACCCGACCGAGACACTGTTTGTAGTGGATGCCATGACGGGACAGGATGCAGTCGAGACTGCCAAGGCATTCAATGACAGGCTCGATTTTGACGGAGTGGTCCTGACCAAGATGGACGGTGACACCAGAGGCGGTGCCGCGCTTTCAATCAAGGCCATAGTAGGCAAGCCTATCAAGTTCGTCAGCATGGGAGAGAAGATGGAGGCGCTTGACGTTTTCCATCCGAGCCGTATCGCAGACAGGATTCTCGGCATGGGTGACGTCGTGTCCCTCGTGGAGAAAGCGCAGGAGCAGTTTGACGAGCAGCAGGCACGTGAGCTTAAAAAGAAGCTGGCAAAGGACCAGTTCACCCTTTGGGACTTCTACAACCAGATTCAGCAGATAAAGAAGATGGGCAACATCAAGGATTTGGCTTCAATGATTCCCGGCATGGGAAAGGCACTCAAGGACGTGGACATGGACAACGACTCGTTCAAGGGCATCGAAGCCATCATCCTTTCCATGACTCCTTATGAGCGCGAGCATCCGGAGATTATCAACGGAAGCCGCCGCAAAAGGATAGCTGACGGTTCCGGAACATCGCTTCCGGAGGTGAACAAGCTCCTCAAGCAGTTTGAAGGCACACGCAAGATGATGAAGAGCGTAATGGGAGCAGGCGCCATGGGAAACATGATGCGCGGAATGCACGGCATGAAGAAACGCCGCTAAGCGCTCCCCTACTCACAATAGAAAAAGGCCGGAATTGCTCCGGCCTTTTTTGTTTCCTATAACTTGTCGCTCCTTTGAAATCTGTGCAGGCGCTCTTGATAAGACTGCCCGTACATGCGTCTGGTCTTGTCATCCAAAAACGAGTTCCCTATCAGTTCATACACTTCCGGTTGCTCTGTGGCGAACATATCAATGGTTGTCATCAGCTTTTTAGGCAAGACTCCAATCCGTTTCCCGAATGTAATGAAATCGTCTTTGCACGGATGAGCTGTCCTGACATAAACATCGGAATATTCATTTTTGGGAATCAGCCCGTCCTGCAAGGCAAAATCTCCATCGTCAATATGTATGGAAGTGTTCATCAAATCATATGCAGGAGTCAAAACATAGTCACCGCCAGTAGTTGCCTGAAGAGAAAAATTCTTCAGATGAGCGTCACCATTGCTGAACAGGTAATTGAAAACGACCAGCGTAAAAAATTTGACCATCTCCACCTGCCATGCTGCCACATTTTCACGCAGCAGCCTGGCAGCATCTTCATAACTTCCGGTATATTTGAAATCCTTGCCGTGGTTTTTCTCGGTCTTGCCAGCCAGAGAAGCAAAATCATCCTGCAATATCTTTGAGCCGTCAGGAGCATAATCAAAGCGCTTGGCAATATATGCAGGTTCACCATCAGAGAAAAAGACAAGGGCATTTTCAGCTGTCCTTATCTTATATACACGGGCTGCTATCTGCATGGTAAGATGCTCGTTGGCCGGTATGCTTTTCCTAAAACGCAAATGCCTGTAGTCCGGAGCCGGTTTGATGATATACCGTCCGGATTCACCTTCCCTGGCCAATGATATTCTTCCGTTTCTTACAATGGCCGAAAGTTTCTCCTGGACTCCGGATATTGATATCCTGTTGACAGATGAGGTAATTTCTTCCTGATTATCCTCTAAGCTAAAATCAAGCATATGGCTGACTTTCCTGCCTCCGAAAAGTTTTCGCAGACAAGACGGGCTATATGTGTCGAATCCTGGAGCAAGCGTGCCAGGACAGACTTTAATAATACTCATATCTCATTTATCGTTATTGCACCAATGGTATCATACTTTGCCGTGGCCAGCAACAAGCCGAAAGCATCATTCTCATCAATTTTCAGCGTCCTGCACTGCATGGCTTTGTTCGCCCCTTCAGAAAGCATATTGAAGAAAAACGGGAAAAGCTCATCCGAGACATATTCTTCTTTGCGTTTCGGAAAAGCCAATGATATTGCAGGAAAACCGGAATTGATGAGATATGCGTCATCATATCTGAAAATATAATGTCCGTTATCCGTCTCAGTCAATATTCCTGCAAATATTTTATTTACAAACACTTCCGCCTGTCTCATCCATTAGCCCTCCTCACTTTCATCATAATCTCAAGGCCAAGGACATCTGCAATCTTCTCAAGCGTGGCTAAGGAAGGATTCCCGTCTTCCGCTTCCACACTCTTTATTATGCGTACGCTCAATCCTGTGTAATCAGACAAATCATGCTGAGTCAGTCCCAGCACTGCCCTGCGCTCTTTTATTAAACTTCCATATTTCATTGTGCAATATATTTCCCTTTAGACGCAAATATAAACAGTTTTGCCAAAACAAACAAGCGCAAGTGCAATATAATGCACCTGCGCCTATTAATATCATTTATGTCACTCAATTACCGGCCAAGCAGATATTTTTGCCAGAATTCGTGGTTGGACTCCACGAAATGACGGCCCTGATAGCCGCGATAGCCGTGCATGCCGTCCGGATAAACCATGTACTCGAATTTCTTTCCGGCTTTCTGCAGCGCGTCAACAAGAAGCAGAGTGTTCTGGAAATGCACATTGTCATCTCCGGTGCCGTGCGTCAGTTTCAGCATAACAGGCTCAGTAGCAATCGGATCAGGCCAGGCATTGCCGGACAGGATGTCTGAGGCAAGCTGACCGTCCTGTACGGAAACAGAATATCCTCCGGACGGGCGGACTATATCGACCGGATAATCGGCGGCATAATCCAGCACGCGTGAAACCGCATATCCTTCAGGATTGTTCTGAGGAGTGTCCATATAACGTTCAGTGTAATGCGAGTCATACAGCGCCCAGTCATATACTCCCCCGCCCGCTACTCCATAATGGAACTTGTCCGGAGCCTGCATCAGAAGCATTGAGGTCATGGTGCCTCCGAAAGAGAAGCCCTCCACTCCTATCTTGTCCCCGTCAACATAAGGAAGAGACTTGAGCCAGTCGGCCCATGCGCAGAAATCCCTGATTTCCCAGACAGTCAGCTGGCGGTAAATCATATCCAGTCCGGCACGTCCGTTATGTCCCGCTGCTCGGGGGTCAACCGTTATCTGTATTATGCCGTTTTCCGAATACCACTGGTTAGCTTCTGAAGGACTGGTCCAGCGGTCACGTACCAAAGGAGTATCCGGCCCGCCGTAAATGTCAACATGCACCGGATATTTTCCGGTAGGAGAGAAATCCTTTGGATAGACCATCATTCCGGGAAGGGTGAACCCGTCCTCTGTCGTGATGTGCACAAGCTGTCCGAGGGCATATTTCGAGGCATCATAACCTTCTCCAGCCATATCAGCCACAACACGTCCTGCAAGGACATTTTTCCCGTCAGTGCCCTTCTTCAGTCCTGCAGAAGTATTAGCTCCGGCTATGTCCGTTCCATGTCCCAGGGAAGGCACACCGGAAGCATTGCGGAAAACGGCCACACGGACAGGGGTCACGGAATTGGAATATGAAGCGGCAAAATATTTCCCGTCCGGAGAGAAACGTACAGAACGGACATCATATGCCGGATCAGTCAGGGCAGTGACATTTCCTTTGGAATCCACTTTATAAAGAGCCTTCCTTACAGTCGCGTCACGTTTTGCCGTGAACCAGACCTCCTTTTTCTTCTCATCGGCACGCAGCACCTCGACATCCCAATTGGTGCCGTCAGTCAGGCGACGGAACTCTTTTCCGTCATACGAAAGGAAATATATCTGTTGCCATCCGGTCTCGAAGTTACGGACCATGTACAAGCCCCTGTCAGTGAAGACCATGCCGTTTATCCAGTCTATCCACGCGTCAGGATATGTCTCATGATAAATCAGGTTGCGGCTTCCGTCAACGGAGCTTACGCTATATAGGTCGAGCGTATTCTGAAGCCTCGGCATGCGTGAGACAAAAAACTCACGGCTGTCAGGTCCCCAGAAAGGCGTGCCAAAATACTGGTCCTCAGAAGGGTCAAAATCAGCCCAAACTACGTGTCCAGCACTTTCCCCGCACTCAGAAACATCTACTATACCGATTCGGACCTGCGGATTCGTCTGCCCCGCCTTAGGATACCTGGTCTCGCTTACCGAACCTCCGATGCCAAGTCGCGTAATTTTTGGGCTCTGGTACTGCACACCGTCCGTATCACCCTCAGAATAGGAGGCAAAAGGAGAATATATGGGGAAAAGCGGCACGCAGCTGTTGTCAAACCTGTAGAACCCGATCTTCCTGCTGTCCGGAGACCACCAGAATGCCCTGTAGCGTGACGGACGGCCGAAAATCTCCTCATAATACACCCATGAAGCATAGCCGTTCAAAACCAGGTCAGAGCCGTCATGGGTCAGCCTTGTCTCCTTGCGGGAAGCTATATCCATGACATACAAGTCATTGCACCTTGTATATGCAAGTTTTGACGAATCCGGAGAATAGGTGATATTCACAGCCCCTTCGGGCTTTACCGGAAAATCGCTGTATTTTTCCGGAGCGGATACGCTTGTGCGCTTCCTGCCGCTGCGGGCGTTCACGACGAAAGCAGTGCTGTCTGCAAAAGTGCCGTCATAAGTGAACAGGACTTCTTCATTTCCGAGCCATTTCCACGAGACCGGAACCTTGTCAAATTCCCTGGCTCCGGCATAGAACTGCGTCAGTGCGGCGAAACAGGAGGCCGACAAAACCAGCATAATGATTCTATTCTTCATATGTCTTCAATTTATTTTTCCTTAAATATCAACGCGTGTTTTGCGGAACGCCTTACACGGCAAAAAGTTCGTCCTTGAAATTCACGAGATACACCTTATCCGTTGCCCTTGTTATGGCTGTATAAAGCCACTTCAGGTCATCTGCCGTCAGTTCCTCCTGCCAGAAAGGGTTGTCAATGAAAACACATTTCCACTGTCCTCCCTGCGACTTGTGGCAGGTTATGGCATCGGCATATTTCAGCTGCAGGGCATTGTAGTATTTGTCCTCACGCACAGCCTCATACCTCTTTTTCTTTGCTGTTATGTGGGCATAATCCTCATTCACCCCCTGGTACAGCATATTTGACTGCTCATAGGTCAGGGACGCGCTTTCCGAATCGAGAGTGTCAAGAATGACCTTGGCCGTCAGTTCCTGGTCGTCATAATCGGGAAATGATATCCGCGCCTCGGCAAAATGAAGCCCGTACCTCTCCTCGTAACGCGATATCTTCTTCAACTTCACAATGTCCCCGTTCGCAATGTAATCCATGTCTTTTATTGAACCGCTGAACTGGTAGCAGTTCTTCACAATCATCAGTTTGTCATCCCTCACAAGCCTCTCTTCCTTGAACTGAACCGCAGAACGCACACCCATATTATATTTTATGGCACGCCGGTTCGAACGGCACAGGATTACGGTCTCATCTTCCCCGTATTCAGAATAGGCATCTGACAAAGTTTCTATCAGCCCACCTCCCCCTATGCGCACAATATCAGGAAACCCTCCGGTCTCAAGCAGCAATTCATCCGCAGGCAGCACCCCTATCCCATTTTCAAGTTCACCGATGAGTGTCCTTATCAATGTGGCATTGTGCAATATTCCGGATTCGCTCTGCTGGCGCACCACAGTCCTCAGTTCGGCAAACGACACGCCGCCCATCATAACCATATAGTCGCGCGAAAGGGCCGGACTGGCGTCAAGCCCCACAGGAGGCAGCTGGGCCGAATCGCCGACAAGAATTACCTTGCATCCGGCTCCTGCCCTGACAAAAGAGACCAGGTCTTCAAGAAGATTACCGGAACCGAAAGCCGTGCTTGACTGCTGCATTCCGGACTCTATGCCTATCAGGGAGACCTCATCCACAATGAAGAGAGTGTCACGGTCTTTATTGGGGGCAAGGGAGAACTGGCCGAAACCGTCACCTCCGACTGACTTCTGCCTGTATATGTGTTTGTGAATGGTAAAAGCCGGCTGGCCGGCATAAGAGGAAAGAACTTTTGCGGCGCGTCCTGTAGGCGCAAGGAGCACGCATTTGGTCTTGTGTTCCTTGAGGAAACCTATGATTGCTGCTATTGCGGTTGTCTTTCCCGTACCGGCATAACCGTTGACGACAAGTATATCGTCATCGTCAGAACCTATGAATCCGGCAGCCTTCTTCAGTAGGGCGTCCTGACACAGAGTCGGTGTGAAACTGAGCCTGGACACGAAGCCGGAATAAAGAAAATCAGCATGCCCCATTGTCATTTCCTCCTGTTGAAAATCATTGACATGACGACAAGGACAGGATAAATCTCCACACGCCCGAGGAACATGTCGAATGTAAATATGAATTTTGACATGGCAGGCTGGGCCGAATAGTTGTCAAGGCATCCGAGCGGCCCCAGACCTGGTCCCACACTGCCTACGGAGGCAATGACTCCCGATACGGCCTCGACAGAATCCGAGCCGCACAACATGACCGCAACAATGGAAACCAGAATAACCAGCACATAAAGCACGATATACATCATCACGGCATTGACAGTCCCGTCCGGAAGATGCTGTCCGCTCAAATGGACATGCGACACTGATGAGGGATGTATCCTCCGGCGAAGCTCGTTTCCGATGGCCTTCACAGATATCATAAGGCGGTCAACCTTGATTCCGCCTGTCGTAGAGCCGGAACATCCGCACTGGAAAGAGGCGAACAGCAGGACCACCCCGGCAAGCCACGGCCACGATGCGTTGTCACATATTGCGAATCCTGCGGTTGACATGTAGCTGATCACTGTAAAAGACGCGTCCATCAGTGCCCCGCCCCAGCCGTCATATCCGCCCTGCATCTTAAGCGACAATGTGATTATCAATGACATGACAGCGATTGAACCGAAATAGTAGGCCACAACCGAGTTCTTCATCGGCTTGAATGAGCGTGTCACGAAAACAGCGAATATAAGTCCGAAGTGCATAGCGCAAAGGGCCATGAAAAACATCACTATCATATTGATAAGGTCTGACTGGAAATGCCCGACCGAGAGGTTCCTTGTGCTGAATCCTCCTGTAGCGACAATGCTGAAAGCATGGTTCAGGGCATCAAAGCACGGCATGCCGGCTACCCAAAGCGAGAGGAAGCACGCAAGCGTAAGGAAGCAATATACGACTGTTATTATCCATATTATCTTTGCCGACTTGTAGCGGTATCCGACCCTGGCAAGCGAGGACAGTTCCATATTCGTGAGCTTGAGACGGTATGGGCTTGCATCAGGCATGACCAGAAGCAGGAAGGCCACGACACCCAGGCCTCCGATGTAATGTGTCGAAGAGCGCCAGAAGACCAGGCTGCGCGGCAGTGCCTCTATGTCATTAAGGATGGTGGACCCAGTGGTAGTGTAGCCTGAAACACTCTCAAACCAAGCATTGATAAGGGTGAACTCCCCTCCCCACAGGACATATGGAAGCATTCCGAAAATGAATGAAAGAGACCATGAGAGGAAGATTGTCAGATATCCGTCATGAAGAGTAAGGGCGGGACTCCGCCTTACGAAAATGAAGGGGAAAGCCCCGACAATCAGCGTCACTACAAAGCTGATAAGCAGAGGTCCAAGAGCGGAGTCACCTCCGTCCCATATTGAGACCAGTATGGAAATGAACATGAACAAGGCACTGACCAGCAGCGCCTTGCCTACATTTACGGATATCGCCTTGACATTCATCCCGTTTACAGTTCTGCCGCCTTTTCTTCCGGAGAATCCTGCCCTGCATCAGCTGTTTCCATGCTCCTGTCACGATCCTCTCTCATAGCCCTGATTCTCTTCTTGAGTTCAAGATTCTCTTCTATCAGTTCGGAAAGGCCGGAATTGATGTTTGCAAGCTGGTCGTCGCCTCCGAATTCATAAGTGTGCCTCACACCGGCCGCCCTGTAGCTGTCAACCCCGTCAGACATCCTGTATATCGGCCTCACATAGTCGGCAAGCATGAAATAAAGCAGCAGCATGACAAGCATGAGTCCCGCGCCGACAGAGACCACTCCGGGGATTATGCTGCGGTAGAATCCTGCGTCAAAGTCCGCGGAATCATTTTTGAGTTCTTCATATATGACCTCATTGAGCGCCCCGATGTCATGACGCAGCTTCACGAATCTCGGCTGCAGGACTCCGAAGAACCACTCTCCCGTGTCAACATTGTCGGCAAGGAAAACTCCGTCGAATTTGAGAGAGGTCACCATGAAAGCGTCAAACGATGCCACCAATGTGTCCACCATCGGCAATACCCTCTGCGAGGAGCACGAACTGCGCAGGGAGTCGGTCAGTGACACGAAATAACCCATGTCGAAGTCCGGCATTATGGAAATGTCGTTCTGCACCACGACAGCAAGCATCTGGTGGTTGTATTCCTGCGTAAGGTCCGCGATTTTCTTTGATATGTTTATGCTGCGTATGTCAGATGCAATCAGTTCGGAGACATAGCTGCTCATCCTGCGGTATTCCAATATTGAAATCACGCTGGAGAGCAGGAGTATAGCCGCTATGGACCCCAACGCGCATATGAGCCGCAGCCTCATCGAGGGCCTGCGGTCACGTTTTCCCCTTATATGTTTATTCCACATTTCTGTGATATTTTAGACTTTGTTTATAATCGCTTTCGCCTGCATAGCAAAACTGGCCTGATTTGCTCCCGGCCCAATAATTTCGGCTTGCAATCCGGCATGCCTCAATAAGGCAGATAAGCATGGCATTTTCAAGACTGCAAAAATAATCAAAATTATCAGACACCGGATGCATTGCGCAGCTATTCGGCAAGATTCCGCCCGGTAAACACATCCGGAATCAATTCCATTCAGGAAAGTTGAATCATTGATATAATTGCTGAATTTGCCTACATTTGAGCTGACGGCCAAATATAACACTTGGCCTCGGCAGCATCAAAGTAAGCTTTGCTTCTGCTCTCAGCTTTTCGTATATTTGCATTTGATGATGCAAATTCCTGATTTGCAAAAAATACCCGCATACATTAGTGTCCCATAAAAA
>DBLW01000158.1 GCA_002298075.1 Bacteroidales bacterium UBA714
CCATGTCCGCCCCAAGCTTCAGAGCGCATTTGAGGAACGCGTCGAATTTGATTTCCCTGTTGCAAAGCACATCGGGATTAGGCGTGCGTCCCTTCCCGTACTCATCAAACATATAGTCCACTACCCTTTTGCGGTATTCTTCACTCAAATCGACATAATAGAACGGTATGCCTATCTTTCTTGCGACCATCTCCGCCACAAAGCGGTCCTCCTCCCATTCACATTCTCCATGAAGAGTCGTGGAGGCATCATGCCAGTTCTGCATGAACAAGGCAAACACATCGTAGCCGGCACGCTTGAGAAGCAGGGCCGCAACGCTCGAATCCACACCGCCGGAAAGGCCGACGCACACCTTTATTGCTGAATTGCCATTGTCCATACTGAAGATTTTTTTGTCATATTCCAAGTCACGCTGCCCAAAAAGCATCATTTTAAAAGAAAAAGACTATATTTGTAGTGCTCTGCGCGTGCGCAAAGATAATTTAATTGATCTTTTATGACAAACAAAGAGATAAAAATCTCCTACATGGAATACGATTCCATTGAGCAGATGAATCCTGAGGACAGGGAACTTGCACAGGCAGCGATAAATGCCACGAAACACTCATACGCCCCCTACTCCAAATTCAATGTCGGTGCTGCGGTGATGCTTGAGGACGGGGAAATCATAACGGGCTCCAATCAGGAAAACGCGGCCTACCCTTCAGGGTTATGCGCAGAAAGGACAGCAATGTTCTATGCAAGCGCGAACCGTCCGGACAAAGCCATGACAAAGATAGCAGTAGCAGCAGGCCAGGACGGGAAATTGTGTGACAGTCCTGCAACTCCTTGCGGAGCATGCAGGCAGGTAATGGCACAGTATCAGACAAAGGGCGGACGCAATATGGAAATCATACTTGTAGGAGGAAGGAAAGTATGGAAATTCGAAAAAGTTGATGACATACTTCCTTTCATATTCGACAGCATCTGATACGCAGCCTCCAGTCCGGCGGCGTCTGATGATGAAGTCCCCGGCCGTTAACACCGGAGCCAGACAGGCAGCCGAGGCCGGTCCAGCAAAGAATCTGACATCATTTCGGCAGTTTTTTTTGCATAGCGGGAAAAATTGCCTACATTTGCATCCGGGAAAGTCATACACGACCAGCTCCCTCCGAATTCCCCCAGGGCTTGACCGCAGCAAGGGTAGGAGGTCGTAGCGGTGCGATGTATCAAGCTTTCCCTTTTTTCATTTAATCCCCACTATCCACATGAAAACACGGTTTACAGTTCTCCTGTTGCTGTTTCTATTTGAGACAGCAGCTGTTTTCGCGCAGAGTATCGTCTCATTTGATATGATACAACGCAACAGGAACATCAATGTCAAGCTTACGCTCAAGGATGACAGCACATCCGAGCCTCTATCCTGGGCTACTGTATATCTCATTCCGGCAGGAGACACGACCATCACGCATTTCGCAATTTCCGATGACAAGGGAAACGCCGTGCTGGAAGAAGTCCCTGTCGGCAAATACGAACTTACGGCTGAAATAATAGGCTACCTTCCGCACAGGCAGACCTGCACGTTCAAGCACTGGGAGGAAGATTTGGGTATCATACGGATGAAGGAAAACCCGGAATATATCGAAGCGTCCAAAATCACGGCTGCCGGAAACCCTGTTCTGATAAAGAAAGATACCATAGAATATAATGCGTCCTCTTTCAAGGTTGGAGAAAACGCCATGCTTGAGGACCTGCTCAAAAAGATGCCTGGCATGGAAGTGTCGGACGACGGTTCGGTGACGGTAAACGGAGAAAAAGTCGAACAGATTACCGTCGGAGGCAAGACATTTTTCTTCAATGACCCGAATGCAGCCCTTAAGAATCTTCCGGCAAAGATTGTTGACAAGATAAAGGTAATAGACAAAAAGAGCGAAGAAGCCGAATTCACGGGAATCTCCACCAAGGATGACAAGAAAAAGATTATGGATGTGGAGTTGAAAGACGAATATACCAAAGGATGGTTCGGCAATGCAAAAATCGGAGGCGGCTCCACACTTGTTCCGAAAGGCGAAGACGGACTTTCAGACAGGCGCGGCCTGCTGTATAACGGCAATGCCATGGCTACCGGATATACAGAGAAAGATCAGGTCGTATTCATAGGAAATGCATACAATGCGACAGAACCCGGCGCAGGAGCAGTAATTGTCACCTATGGCGGCGAGCAGGACGACTACAGCAGCATGGATGGCCTGGCCACAAATGCCAAAGCCGGCCTCAACTTCAACTCCGACAGGATAAAGGGATTCACTTCAACCATTTCGGCTGACTACTCATACGGAACAAAGGATTCAAAACGCAGGACGGCGCGTACCTCTTTCCGCAAAGATGCATCTGACATCCTTTCAGACGGGACATATTCCGGAGACGGTTCACGGCATGGAGTGAAGACATCCATCGAATTCAAGAAAAAGGACAAAAAGAAATACGACCTGTACCTGTATCCTGCATTCGGCTTCAGCACGAGCAAAATCAGCCAGGCCAGCTCATCACGCACCTACAGTGACGAAGGCGACCTGAACAGTTCGTCAGCATATTCGGACGCATTCAGCAAGCAGGCAGAAGGAAGCCTATATTTCGGCGGCGGCATAAAAGACCTGGGCAAGGAGAAAAGAAGCATCACCTTGTCGGGGGATTGGGTAATATCCGGAACAGACGGGGAAAAGAACGAAATATCAGAACTGCTCCAGCAAGGCACAGGCACGACAAACAACCTGCTTTACAACACTGACAATTCCGCAAATGAATTTTACGGAAGCCTGTCATATGTTGAGCCGATAGCAAAAAGATGGGCTATGCGGACACGTTTCAGTTCATCATACGCATCCTCAGTAAATGACACCAGGGCAACCGGTGCAGACGGTACGGAGGACATCCATCATTCGTCATTTTACGACAAGAAGTATTTCAGTGAACGCCTGAACCTGCTAATGCAATATGACAACGACACTTCAAAGGTACAGTTCGGTGTACAGGCGGAACTCGTACAGAACTCCACCAGGGCACGTTCACTCGGCACCGAGACAATCACAGGCAAAGGAGAATGGCTGATGAACTGGTCTCCTTTCGTCTCTTACTCATATGAAAAGGAAGGGCACAGCCTGTATGCGGGATACTCAGGGCAATCGGCCCAGGTGTCAGGACGTTCAGTAACTCCGGCACCGGACCTCTCCGACCCTGTGCATATACAGACAGGAAACATATACCTGAAACCCTCTTTCTCACAATGGCTGCACGGTTCATACCGAATGAACAACAGGGAGACCTTCTCTTTCCTAAACCTGTACATAAACGGAAGCATTACAAACAGAAGCATCGTCTATGCGAGCTGGTTTGATGAAGGCGGAATCAGATATGCAGTTCCAGTCAATTCCATGAAGCCGGACATCAGAACGAGCATGTATCTCTCCTTCGACCAGCCTCTGGGCAAACAGAGGATGTTCACACTGAGTGCCAATGCGAACGCATCAGTAAATACAGGCACCGGCTATCAGGCAGCATCACGGCTTGAAGGCCTGGACATCAGGAATTTCGACTATAATGCATTCATGAGCGGTTTCTGGGGTGACAGCAGCGGAGACAGGTTCTACAGCGGCGAGAGCGGATTCAAGGAGAGCCGCACGACCTCGGCAATATGGTCAGCTGGGCTCGGCTTGAAGTTCAGCATCGAAAAGCTGGACGCCAAGATAGGAGGAAGTTTCTCAAACAGGATTTCAAAATATTCCCTTGACAAGTCAGCGAATCTGAACACATGGGACAACTCTCTGTATGCCGACGTGCTCTGGCAGCCGGGAAAGAACTGGGAACTCAAGACTGACATCCGTTACAATTTCTACAGGGGATACTCTTCAGGATTCGGACTTCCGGAATGGAAATGGAACGCCTCAGTCAGCAAAAGCATAAAATCTGTCAGCCTGAGCCTGAAAGTAGCTGACATATTGAACCAGACAAGAAACCTCAGGCGCACGGTGTCATCAGAATACGTAGAGGACGTTTACCGTAACGTGATGGGAAGGATGTTCCTGTTCAGCGTGTCATTCAATTTCGGCAAGATGAACGCAAAGAAGAACAGTTCCGTGGAAAATGCAATCTGGAACATGATGTAACCATCGTAAGAAGAACACCCGGAAAAGCACATTAGGGCGCAAACGAAGAAAGGGTTTCCGAAAGTTGATTTCAGAAACCCTTTTATCATATCTGCGACATCGTTCAGAAGCTGTCCATGTGATAGCATTTCACTTCAAACTCACCGGAAAGAATCCCGTATCCGTTCTCCGCGAGGGACTCAAGCTCATTTTCTCCCGGATAGACCTCAACAGGAGCTATGAAGGCAATCCTTTCCTTGACCTGCTCCACAAGATACTTGCTGTAGGCCACTCCGCCGGTCAGGATTATCGCATCCACCTTGCCGCACACTACAGTGGAAAGAGCTGCCACATATTTTGCGATTGACAGGCAATATCCCTGCAGGAATGTTTCGCATTCGCTGTCACCTGCCTCCGCACGCGCCGTCAGGTCCCTGAAGTCATTGGTACCGAAATAGGCCACAGCCCCGCCTCCGCCGACAAGGCGCTTCTTTATCTGCTCCTTTGTATGCTCGCCGCTGAAGCACATCTCCACAAGAGGGAAAGCCGGAACACTTCCTGCACGTTCCGGACTGATTGGCCCGTCTCCTCCGAGAGCATCATTGGTATCAATTACAAGCCCGTGACGATGAAGTGAGACAGATGTGCCGCCTCCCATATGGGCTACTATGACCGTGACATCCCTGTTGGTCTTCCCTACTCCGCGGGCATATCTCCTTACCATCGCCCGAGAATTGAGGGCATGGAAAAGCGTGCGTCTCGGAAACTCGGGAAGCCCTCCTACCTTCACTTCAGGCAGCATCTCGTCCGCCATAGGAGGATCGGCTATAAATGCCCGGCACCGCTCTGTGATGCCTCTGCCGCTGCGCGCCTGATTGACTTCCACTGCAATGTCGTCAGCTATAAGCGCGCTCAGATTGCACGCATGCACTCCGTCCCTTCCAGAGATGAGGGCCTTCCTCATGTCCTGGTTGACTTCATAGACGCCCGTGCGGATAGGAGTCACAAGTCCTCCGCGTGCCATGACAACATCAATGCTTTCAAGCTCAATGCCCCTCTGGACCAAAAACTCCGTAATGGCATCACGACGCATCAGGTCCTGGTCCATTACAGAGCTGAATTTCGCAAGTTCCCCTGCCGGATGTGTAAGATTCTGCTCAAACAGCTTGCTTCCGGCATCGTAGAAACCGATTTTTGTAGAGGTGGAGCCGGTGTTGATTACCAGTATTCTACCTTTCATGCAAAAACAATATAAAAAAGTTAAAGTACAAATATCCGGAGCCGTAATGCACGGGAAAGACATCCTTCAAGAGCCTCCCGGCCGCTCCGCAAATGACATGGGCCGGCGGGAAAACTCCCTCCGGCCCGTCATTCCGAAAATTATTTTACGGACAAAGCCGCAATCGCTATTGAATTAAGTTTCGTATCTATGCTGTCAGCGCGGCTTGAAAGTACGCAAGGGACTTTCGCACCTACCATCATGCCAGCCTGCTTCACATTTGAAGCAAGCTTTGAGTTAGCCTTGTAGAACACATTGGCAGACTCGATATTAGGGAAGAGCAGACAGTCAGCGTCTCCTGCTACAGGACTGACAAGGCCTTTGATTTCCACAGACTCCTGGTCAATCGCCACGTCAAGGGCAAGAGGGCCGTCAGCGATGCATCCCTTTATCTGTCCCCTGTCAACCATCTTGGTCAGCATTGCAGCCTCCATACATGCAGGCATGCTGGTGAGCATCTGCTCCGATGCAGCTATGATGGCAACCTTAGGCTTTGCTATGCCGGCCGCACGCGCGGTAGCCACAAGATGTCCCATTATTATCTGCTTCTGCTTGAAATCAGGAGCCGGAATCACAGCCATGTCGCCCACGAAAAGAAGCTTGTGGTAATTAGGATTCTCTATTACGGCGCAATGGGTCAATGTACCTTTCGGAGGAAGGAGACCGGTCTCCTTGTTGAGGATGGCGCGGAGGAACTTGTCAGTGGAGCAAAGTCCTTTCATCAGGAAGTCTCCCATGCCTTCCCTTATCATTGCAACAGCCTGTGCGACAGAAGGAAGCTCGTCAGGGTTGTGTACAACCGTGAACTTCGCCATGTCTATTCCCTCGCTTTTGCAGGCCTGCGCAATCATGCACTGGTCGCCGACCAGAGTCACGTCAACAAGTCCGAGGTCAATGGCCTTGCTTGCCGCAGAAATGGTATGCCCGTCAACTCCCCAGGCTGCAATCATTCTCTTTTTTGCCTCCCTGCCCTGGAGTTCGGCAAATATGTCTTCAAATTTCGTAAACATTGTTTTTAAATTGATTTATCATTCATCCTCATTCTGTACGATATGCATGGTGTCGCGCGCTATCATCAATTCCTCGTCAGTCGTGATTACAGCGATTTTCACCTGTGAGTCAGGAAGCGATATCATAACATCGCGCCCGGCCGCCACATTTGCATCGTAGTCGAACTTCACACCGAGATATGTCAGGTTCTCGCACACCCTGCGGCGCAGACGGCTGTTGTTCTCACCGATGCCTCCGGTGAAGACAATCAAATCGACACCGTTCATGGCTGCCGCATATGCTCCGATGAACTTGGTTATGTCGTAGGTGAGCTTCTTGAGTGTAAGCTTTGCCTTGGCATCTCCGGCATTGGCAGCCTCATTGAGGTCGCGCGCATCGGAAGACACTCCTGACAACCCGAGGAAACCGCTCTTCTTGTTGAGCACACGGCTCATCTCAGAAGCCGAGAGCCCCTCCTTTTCCTGAATATAAGTAACCACATCAGGGTCCACATTACCGCATCTCGTGCCCATTATGAGGCCCTCAAGAGGAGTGAAGCCCATGCTCGTATCGATTGACTTTCCGTTAAGGACGGCAGCAATAGAACTTCCGTTTCCGAGGTGGCAGGTTATTATCTTGGAATATCCGAGGTCCAGGCCGGCGAATTTCGCACCCTTTGCAGAAACGAACTTGTGGCTCGTTCCGTGGAAACCGTAACGGCGGATGCGGTATTTGTCATAGTACTCATAAGGAAGGGCATACATATAGGCATAAGCCGGCATGGTATGGTGGAACGCCGTGTCGAAGACAGCCACCTGAGGCACTGTAGGAAGCGCTGCTGAAACAGCCTTGATGCCAAGGATGTTTGCAGGGTTATGAAGAGGGGCGAACACGGAGCATTTCTCAAGCTGTGCCACAACCTCGTCAGTGACAAGCTGGCTGCACATGAACTCCTCAGCGCCATGCACGACACGATGTCCCACAGCCTCTATGTCCTCCAGAGTTTCAAGCACTCCGTATTCCTTGTCCATAAGGGCGTCGAGGACAGCATGCATGCCGACCGTATGGTCAGCTACGGGCATTTCCCTGACAAGTTTCTCTTTGCCGGCAGCCTGATGCTTGAGACAGCCGGTCTCCATACCGATTCTTTCTACGAGACCTTTGGCAAGAAGATCATAAACCTCATCGTTCTTCATATCAAGAAGCTGATACTTGAGCGATGAACTTCCGCAATTAAGTACTAAAATGATCATATCACAAATGTTGTTTATTCAATGAATGTCATGCGGATTCACGCGTCAGATTAAAATTTCGCAAAAAAATCCGCACAGGCAACGCAAAGTTATAAAAATTATCGCTACTTTAGCAAAAAACAGGAACGAAATGAAAGTGGAGAGGGAGATTGCGTGGTTCTCGTTGCCGTTTGCCGCCGGAGTCATTGCCGCAGCATATGCCGCAGACGTGCCGGCCGTCACAGAAAGCATATTCGCATCATCTGCATTATACGCAGCCGCGGCATTCATGGCATGCCTTATTATAACATCCGGAAAAACACAATGCACAGGATACGCTCCCATATTGGTGTGCGCAATGTCACTCGCGTGCGGTCTGTTCACCGGAATTACAGGGCATATGAGGGCGGCATGCTGTCCGGAAGTCCAGGGGGCGGCTGCGGCCAGACTTGCATCCGTCGGAGCAGCCATGGGTGCCCATATTGACACAATATCTTTTTCAGACTCCGTGACAAACGCCGTCATAAAGGCACTTCTGACCGGAGACCGCAGCAGCCTGCCTCCAGAAACAGCCGAATCATTCCGTTCCAGCGGGGCGTCACATATACTTGCCCTGTCAGGACTGCACCTTGGCATAATATACATGATAATCAGCAGAAGCCTCACATTTGCAGGAAACTCTCCGGCGGCACTGCGCATACGTTCAATCCTGACGATACTGCTTTGCGGGACATATACATTGGCGACAGGTGCAGGAGATTCCATCACAAGAGCCTTCATTTTCATCTTGGCCGGCGAGACAGCCAAACTCACAGGAAGACACCGGTCAACAGCCGGAATTATGCTGGCTTCGCTTTTCCTTCAGCTTGCGGCAGACCCGACGGCAGCAAAAAACGCCGGTTTCCAGCTCTCATATGCAGCCATGGCAGGCATCGCATTCATTTTTCCTTTCCTTAAGAACTTCTGGCACTACGGGACACAGCAAAGGCAGCCCCATGGCGGCCTGCTGCAGCATATATGGAATTCCGCCGCACTGTCCATTTCATGCCAGATGACGGCTGGCCCGATAGCCTATCTGTACTTCGGAACATTTCCGAAACATTTTCTTCTGACCAATCTCATTGCCCTACCTCTGACCGGATTCATCATCCCGATATCAATCCTTGTAATTGCAGCATCAATGGCTGGAGTCTGCCCGGCTTGGCTTCTGCGTACAGCTGAAGCGGCAGTCAACGCGCTTTCATACTCTCTCCGGATAATATCAGGCATGTAAAACCGCTCCTGCAAAAGCAATCAGCGCACGGCAAAAGGCTTATGACAAGACGAGTTCGCCCGATAATGAGAGGCATAAACAGACTCAATCTGGGGAGCCGCAGACGAGAACACGCCCTCTTGCGTAACGAAAAACTCTTCCGATATCACGGAGTTCTCCTCCGGAAAGACATCAAACCAATACAAGGTCCTGTCAGCACGCACCTCACGGTAAGCGGAAGGCGACAACGTAAAGGCACCAGCCGCAAAAGGCCTGAACCAGCCTCCGCTCCACCCGGAAAGCTGCCGTACAGGAGAAAAAGCCGCAGGACGCGGGACATCAAGGCGCACGAAACTGCGGTTCTCCCCGCTCCAAACCGAATATTTGGCACTAATCTTCTCCCCCACTTCAAGATGCTCTCCCTCTGCAAGCTCCACAAGAGCACCATCCGGAAGTTCCTTATAATATCGCACAGACATACTGAATCCGTTTCCGGCAGGCAGAATCTCCCCGAACGGCTTCCTTGCCCTCTTCTTCAGGACTATCACCTTGGTATCGGCTATTGCCTGCGCACCATCATACACAGATGCCACAGCCTCCGCAAAGCCTGAATCCGATTTCCAGTCCTGCGTTTCCTTCTGGAGCATAATCCATATTCTTATCCCATCCGCAATCTGCCCAAGACGGCGCGTCATGACTTCATCCTCAATATCACTGAGAGCCAAATCACGCAGAAGGTCACAAATGACAGAGTGGGCATACGCCTCGCTTTCAAGAAGTCCACGCCAAGGCATGACCGCATTAGGATAATACCAGCCTCCGGACGGATGCTCCACAGCATATTCCGCCAAAGACACCACATCATCATGAAGAGAACGGACAATGCGCCTGCCGGCAACCCGGACGCCCCATTCCCCTGCCATTTCACGGCCTTGCTCCGACATGCCGAGATTAAGCAAAGTCCTTGTGCGTCGTGCCAATGAAAGCACATCAGAACCGGCGCTACGTTTGCCCGTTGGCGTGAGATACTCCTTTATGGTTTTCTTCAATACGGCAAATTCCTTGTCTCCCATCGCCTTACGTGCAGCCGACGCGTCAAAAGGCAGTCCCGCATAGAATGAACGCACATAAAGATACTGCGCAACAGAAAGCCCTCCGTACCATAACGGCCTGTCTTTCAAACTGAAAAACACCCCATCCAGATACTCCACAGCCTTGCACACAGCCTCATCAAAATCATCCAGGCTGTCCTGCCCGTTCAGCTGCGAAAGCTCCGCAAGCAGTCCCCTGTCACGCAAAGATGCATACCTGTCCAAAACAACAGCTGTAACGGCAGGAGACGAGGTCATGCCCTCGAACCATCCGAAGCCTCCGTCCGCATTGGCACATGAGAGAATCTTCGAAATGGACTCCATCGCGCTTGAAATGCGCACATCCTGTACGGAATCTTCGGCCAGTCTATCTGGACCGACGCCTCCCTGCCGCCCGGCCAGTCCGTATGAAAGCATATTGACATACAGAGCCTCCGATAATGATATGACATCCTTGCCTTCAGGCCTGTATCCGGCAGGAAGGACATCAGCAAGCATATCAGAAATCCTTTTCTCCGAATACTCGGCACCTGCGGAAGACATATTCGTGAATTGTCCTCTAAGACGCCCAGCAAGTTCCTCCTCAGACATTCCAGGCAGGAGCACCCCAGAATGAGCCTCAACAACATCCTGCCAGGCTGGATAGACTGGAACCGTCACAAAAACACCGTCCGAGATATGGTTCTCACCTGCAAAAACCACCTTGAATCCAAGAATGCGCTTCCCGAAGCCGGCAGCCGAAAGTCCATCAGCTCCGCACTCAGGAACATCAACGTCAAACTCAACAGGCACTGTCCCATAAGCCGGAACTGTCACTTTGACCGAATATGAATCCAGCGGCACAGCCCCCTCATGCTCTTTTGATGCATACATTTCAAACACCGCGACACCGGAAATTTCCGCATCCGAATTGTTGGACACTGAAGCCCTCATCACATACCTGTCACCTTCATGCAGAAACTGAGGTTCGGCAACAGAAACCTTCAACGGAAGAGTCACCAGCATTTCCTTGCGCAAATATGCAGTGCGCATATCCCTGTCATGCGCATATACGGACACTACAAAGGTGGACAGTTTCTCTCCTGCACGGAACATGAACCCGGCCATCCCGTCATCGGACGGACGTATGAACGGCATGAAAGCAAGAGTTGAAGAAAAATCATCACGCACGGTGATCTGTCCGGCATCATAAGCTCCGCCTGACAATTCGGGAGCAGCCGCACTGTCATACATCACCTCCTCCTCGACCTGAGCATCCAAAGAAAGCGCACCGCGCACATTCACAGACTTGCGGGCCAGGAATCCGTTTGCAGAACCTCCTTCAACTGAACTCCCATAAAGAACACCGTCCAAAAGCACTCCCCTTACATTACCGTCACATCCAACGGCAGAGGACACATTCACTTGTTCAACTGCAGGAGCACTTCTGAGCACATTGTTCCACCCGTTATACATTATCTTTTCCGAACTGAGGTCAAATACCGCGGCAAGGACCTCCGAACCAGGCTCAGTCCTTACGGATACCGAGCACTCCGCCCCGGGAAGCGCCTTGTCCACGAAGCGCGAAAATTCCAACTTCATCTCCGGCTCAAAGCGTCTCCGCATCCAAGTGTCAGAATATTCATAGACCTGACCATTCCTGAAATAAATGACATTCAGAACAACTCCGTCCGGATATTCCGGCAAATATTCATAGCGCAAAGTCCCAACGCATCCTGTCGCCCCAGCGGCAGGCTCCAAATGCACAAGCCTTGAATCAAGAAGCTGAGACCTGTCACCGAAAAGTTCAGCCACAGCCCACACAGGCCCGTCACCGCATCCGAACTGCATCACAATGTCATCATCCTCAATAACTCTGAAATACGATTCCACCCCGGAATCAATATCAACATCATCATTGCGCACCTTCAAAATGTCATAAGTTTCAGTGCATTTTTCAGCAGAACCGCGCAGATTCTCCGCCGGTATTCCAAGCACAAACTCATAGACACCTGAAGAAAGAGCGGAAAAATCCAATTCCACACTCTCTCCTGACATTACAAGACCTCCTACTACAAAAGCCCCGTCATTGAGGAGCTTATATTCAAGCTGCATTTTTGCCCCGCCCCCACCGGGACGCAAGACCTCGCAGCGGACCTTGGTCTTTTCAGCTGCGACAATAGCCCTCTGGCGATATTTTCTGTCTTCATGCTTAAGGCTGAAATTTCCGCATGCCTTTGCTTCAAAGACAGCCCTAAGTTCAGGATATGCAACTACACTCTCATAATGAGAAAATTCAAGAGTTTCTCCTGTCGCATCCGTCAACTTGACTTCTACAGTGACATGGCAATAGCTGTCCGTGCTTTTTCCCGCCACACAACTTACTGAAAACGAGCCGTCATCCATTATGTCAAGCGGCCCGGAACTTACGGCGGCACCTGAAACCCTGACGAGGGCAACGGCACTGACGCCTGAAAGACGATGCCCCGAAAAGCTCTTCACTTTTCCGCTCAC
>DBLW01000147.1:0-2050 GCA_002298075.1 Bacteroidales bacterium UBA714
ACGGACCGCTTCCTACGCGTGTACAGTATGCTTTGAATATGCCATATACGTGGCCTATGTTGTGAGGGCTTACTCCGAGTCCTACGCATGCTCCCGCACATGATGTGGTAGAAGAGGTTACGAAAGGGTATGAGCCGTAGTCGATGTCCAGCATCGAGCCTTGGGCACCCTCTGCGAGCACGCTCTGTGTCTTGAGAATCTCATTGATATAATACTCGCAGTCAATGAGTTTGAATTGCTTGAGATATTCGGCAGCTTCAAAGAAAGCCTCCTCCTCAGCGTCAGGGTTGCATTCGAAGCCCATCTGGTCCAGCTGCTTGGTGTGCCTGTCCTTGAGACGGGCATATCTTTCCGGAAAGTCAGCGGCGAGGATGTCTCCTACACGAAGCCCGTTTCTGCTTATCTTGTCTGTGTAAGTCGGTCCGATTCCCTTGAGGGTGGAGCCTATCTTGCCTTTTCCCATCGCAGCCTCGTTTGCCGCGTCAAGAAGCCTGTGCGTCGGCAGGATGAGGTGCGCCTTTTTGGAAATGACAATGCGCTCAGTTACGGGAACGCCTGTTTTTGCGATATTCTCGCATTCTCCCCTGAATGTGATAGGGTCAAGGACAACGCCGTTTCCGACGATGTTCTGGGCGTCTTTTCTGAATATTCCGGAAGGGACAGACCTCAGCACGAAGCTCTTTCCCTCAAAATGAAGTGAGTGGCCTGCGTTTGGGCCGCCTTGGAAACGTGCTACTACAGGATAGTTTCCTGCAAGTACGTCCACAATTTTACCTTTGCCTTCGTCGCCCCACTGGAGGCCGAGTACAACATCTAATTTCATGACTATGTATTGGAAACAGTTTTAAGTTCTTAGTCTATATAGGGATACCGGCAATCAGAACGGAAGGTCATCGTCCGGCATGTCATCCGCGATGTTCTGCGGAGCGGCTGGTTTCTGTGCCTGTGTTGCCGGGGCATACCCTGGCTGTGCCTGTCCCTGGTAGCCTCCCTGCTGGCCATAGCCCTGCTGCGCTTCCTGGGGCCTCTGCTGGTATCCTCCTGCCGCGCTCTGGCCGTACTGGCCTGCTGACTGGTTGTCTGACTTCCTTCCGAGAAGCTGCAGTGTGTCCGCCACTATTTCTGTGGTGTATTTCTTGTTGCCGTTCTGGTCGTCCCATGACCTTGTGCGGATACGTCCCTCTATATAAAGCTGGGTGCCTTTCTTGACATATTTCTCAACGACATCGGCTGTATTTCTCCAGACCACAATGTTATGCCATTCAGTATGTTCCTGGAGGTTGCCGTTCCTGTCCTTGTATCTTTCAGTGGTGGCAAGCCTTAATGTCGCCACTTTGGTTCCGTTGGAAGCGTCTCCGGTATAGCGGATTTCCGGATCCTGACCCACGTTGCCTATCAATATCGCTTTGTTTATCATAATCGTTTGTGTTTTTTGAGTGACTTCACAAAAACTCTGCAAGATAGTGATAATTTCTTACAAACAAGTATGCATTCGGGCCAAATCGGGCTTTTCTCCGGTTAAAATTTCGTATCCGGTCAGTGCTTGGTAAAGGAGCCATTCCTTGCCTGTGGCGTAAGTGATTCCAGGCCAGGTCTTTTTCAGATTGTCTATTGATTGCTGTCCGAATGCTGGGCTCCTGTAGTTTGCTTCCATTATGATTTTGGGGCTGCCGGTCGTGTTTCCGGTTCCGCAGTTTCCGGCTGTGTGCCGATGCATTTGTTCCAATTCCGGAATGGACGTCGGGATGGCATATATGATTATGCCGCATTCCGCAAAGCATTCCGCTAAATCACTTAACGGTCTTGCCGTGAACAGCTCCGGTGATTTTTCAGCCAGTATTCTCGCCTTTGCCATGTCCCGGTTCATGAGAATGCTCTTCAGTCCCAGTGATGCTGAGGCGAATGCTGCTGCCTTTCCTGCTCCTCCGCATCCCGCTATAAGCACCTTCGGCTCTGATGCGGTCTGGCGTACTCTGGGAATGGCTTCTTTTTCAAGCCATTCCCGTATGCCAAGGTAGTCGGAGTTGTGTGCCTTGACTTTTCCGTCCGG
>DBLW01000147.1:2389-4581 GCA_002298075.1 Bacteroidales bacterium UBA714
GTTTTCACCAGTATGTTGGCGGCACCGGCAAGCTTGCATTCCTCAGAGAGAATGTCTGCTTTTGCAAAAGCTTTTTCTTTGAATGGTGCCGTCACATTGATTCCGTCATAGCTGTCCAGGAAATTCTGGTAAGATGCTTCAAAGGCTTCACCCTCAATCAGGTCGTATGCGTATTTTCCGCCATATCCTGCCTTGAAAAGGGCCGGGCTTTGCGAGTGGGCGATAGGGTGCCCTATGAGTCCGAATTTTTTCATGGATGCCTATTGATGTAGTGGGTGGTTTTGTCGGCTTATTTATTATTCACGTGGAGATTTCGTATTGTACGGTTTAGACAGGTTATTTGCCGGCATTGCGCTGCCTGACAGCTTCGAAAAGCAGAATTGCGGCAGAGACGGAAACATTCAGGGAGTCGAGCCGGCCGAGCATGGGTATTTTTATGTGGGCGTCGGCAGCTTTGCGCCATATGTCAGTCAGACCAGTTGATTCGGTGCCCATGACAATGGCAGTGCCTCCTGTCATGTCCGTGTCATAGTACCATCTGGAGTCCTGCAGCTGTGCCGTATAGATTTTTATGCCTTTCTCCTTGAGCCATCCGATGGCTTCTTCAGACGTTACAGCTACTGTCGGCACTGTGAATGAAGCTCCTATGCTGGAACGTATGAGGTTGGGATTGTACAGGTCTGTCAGCGGATCGCATATTATGACTGCATCGGCTCCTGAGGCATCTGCACTCCTGAGCACAGCTCCCAAATTACCGGGTTTTTCTACGCTTTCCAGCACGACAATCAGAGGGTCCTCATGCAGATGGAGCGAGTCCAGTGTCCTGGATTTCCATTCCATCACTGCGATTATGCCTTCCGTGCCTCCGCGGTATGCAACCTTGTCGTACAGGTGCGCAGGAATCCGGATGATATTCCCTTGTCCGTTGCCGCTTTGTGACCAAATGACTGTGTCCAGTATGGCGTTCAGATCGTCCTGGCTGATGATGTCCATGCATACGAACAATGTGCTTACCCTGTACCCGGCATTGATGCAATGTACTGTCTCCCGTCTTCCCTCTACGACAAACAGGCCTTTTTCCCTGCGTGCCCTTGACTTTTCCTGAAGCGTCAGAAGCTCCTTTATCTTGGGATTCTGTGCTGAAGTTATGATTTCTGTTCTCATGTTGCGGCTCATTATTGCCACAAAGTTAGCATAAAGGGCCGTAAGTCACAAGGTTTGCAGGACCGTCCGTAGGCAGTGGAGCACAATGTCATGATGTCCAGTGTTTTATTAGATGTCGATTCCCCGTTTCAGGAGCATCGCTTTTCTGAAATGAGCTTATTGTCAATCGCTTGCTCTCGTTATGTGCGTGATGTTTTGTGAAATTGTTTCATGCAAAGGATGGCAAGCTATAATGAGAAAAACGGTTAAAATATCGTGCGATTTTTTTACCGTTTTTCTTTTGGGGAGCATTCGGTAAAAATCTGGCGCCTTTCTTAAACCGTTTTCTGATAAATGGATAGGTTAGGTATAAAATGGTACTGGCTCAATGCAAATTGACTTTCATGCCAATTTGTGCCATATCCGGGAAGAGAACTGAGATGGGTGAGACCTGGAATAGAACCAGGCCCGAGTCAAAATCCCGGTCTATCTTAAAGTGCCCTCCCATTCTTTTGTGGAGCATAATCGCTTGAATTTCATGATTTTGTTAAAATACGATGCCCCAAAACAGGGGAATGGTTATTTTGAAATAAATTGATAATGAATTGCTTGAGTTGCATGAGTCGTGATTGGCCAACCTTGGTAGGACGGAAAACTTGGACACAACAAGAAAGCATTATGCAAGTTTGGTGCTCCGAACACCTTGTTCATAGTCAGAAAGTGTTATGGGGGAATTGGATATTGCGGCGAGCATTCGGAAACATGGTTTTGGGAACAGGTTGGCATGCCTGCATTAATTCTCGCCCTACTTCTCCCGGTATTCTGTTTCACGTTTGAATTTGCTTTTGAATTCGGATGATAAGTTTTCTTTCTACGTTTTGTGCGGAGTTTTGTTGAAAATGACTATATTTGCACTCTGCACACATATACCGATGCGTCTCGGCATAATCAAAGCAAGTTTTACGTTTTGCTCTCGGCTTTGGCTATATGTTGTGTTGCACATTGGAAAGATGCTCGAGTGGCTGAAGAGGCACGCCTGGAAAGCGTGT
>DBLW01000147.1:4942-5064 GCA_002298075.1 Bacteroidales bacterium UBA714
TTCGAATCCCGTTCTTTCCGCAAACGCTAAACGGACAAGAGGAGAAAGTTTACTTTCACATCTTGTCCGTTTAGCGTTTGCATAGCCCGCCGCAGGCGGGCGGGATGTGCAGCGCAGCTGCA
>DBLW01000032.1:0-3363 GCA_002298075.1 Bacteroidales bacterium UBA714
GTGCTCTTGAGCTTGTTGGTGATGGCGCGGTACTGCTCCGGTTCGGCATGCCTGAAATAGATGTCCTCCATCTCGCTCTTGATGTTGTAAAGCCCGAGCTGGTGCGCAAGCGGGATGTACAGCATCATTGTCTCAAGGATTTTCCTCTCCCTGGAGAGCTTTGGGAACATGTCAAGGCTGCGCATTACCTCAAGACGGTCCGCGATTTTCAGCACCGTGACGCGCGGGTCCTTGGAATATGACACGATGAGCCGCTTGTAATTCTCCGCTTCCAGACGCGTGTCTTTCGGCTTGATTGTTGAGATTTTGTTGAGCCCGTCAACTATTGTATATACGTCTTTGCCGAACTTTGCGGATGCTATGTCCGTGTCCGGAAAGAATCTTGTGGCTTCATGCAGGAACACTGCCGCAACGCACTCTGCGGAAAGTCCGATTTCGTCGCATGCTATTCTCGCTACGGCGAGAGGGTGTCCTATGAAAGGCTGCCCGTTGCTCCTGGTGTGGTCCTTAAGTGCCTCTTCGGCAATGAGATATGCGGCGCGGACAAGCTCTCTGCCTGCCTGGTCGTATCTGGGGAAAAGTACGTCTATCTGGTCCATGGCTTTATGTCTTAAGGGCTGTTTTGTTCGTTATGAATTATAATTGTCCGGTGTCATGCACCGGGTCCTATGTGTCTTTCCATACCTTGAGGTACTGCTGCAGCGCCCACATCTCGTCGCGGTATTTGGCGGCTGCAAGGAAGTCCAGCTCGGCGGCGGCCTTCTCCATGTTGCGCTTGGCCTGCTCTACCGCCTTTTCGACCTGAGGGCGTTTCATCGCTCTTATCACAGGGTCCTGGAGGACCGCGGCGAGGTCGGCCTGTATGTATCCGTCCTTGTATGCCGAATTGGAGTCGCGCCGCGAGTCGTGTCCGAGACCTACGCTGACGGTGCCTTTCCCGAGGTCGGTAGGATCCGGTATATATGCCGGGTCATCGTATGAATTGGCTGCGCTTACTTTTCCGGAGACAGTTCCTGCGATTCTCGGATTGCGCTTCTTGCCGCCATCCGCTTGTCTTCCGTATGATGACGCTCCATTGCCGTCTGCCGAGGCATCTTCGAGGAGCATGTTTTTCTTGATTGCCACCTGTCTTGGAGTGATTCCATGCAGCTTGTTGTACTCCATCTGCTTTGTGCGCCTGCGGTCTGTCTCATATATGGTCTGCCGCATTGAGTCCGTTATGGTGTCGGCATACATTATCACGAGTCCGTTCACGTTCCTTGCCGCGCGTCCGGCTGTCTGGGTCAGTGCCCTGCCGCTGCGCAGGAAGCCTTCCTTGTCCGCATCCAGTATGGCCACAAGTGATACGGTAGGGATGTCCAGGCCCTCCCTGAGCAGGTTGACTCCGACGAGCACATCGAAGAGTCCGTTCTTGAAGTCCTCTATAATCTGCACCCTTTCCATGGTATCGACGTCCGAGTGTATGTAACGGCACCTGACTCCCATCTTGGTGAAATATTTTTCAAGCTCTTCCGCCATGCGCTTTGTAAGGGTTGTGACAAGTACCCTTTCGTCAAGCTCTGACCTTACCCGTATCTCTTCAAGCAGGTCATCTACCTGGTTCTTTGTCGGCCTCACTTCGATAGGAGGGTCAAGAAGTCCGGTCGGTCTTACTACCTGCTCGACTACAAGTCCTTCAGATTTTTCAAGTTCGTAGTCTGCCGGAGTCGCGCTCACAAAGACCGTCTGCCCTGTAATCGCTTCGAACTCATCGAATTTGAGCGGCCTGTTGTCAGCTGCGGCAGGAAGCCGGAATCCATAGTCCACAAGGACCGTCTTGCGGGAATGGTCTCCTCCGTACATTGCCCTTATCTGCGGCAGTGTCACATGGCTCTCGTCAATGAAGGTGATGAAGTCCTTCGGGAAATAGTCTATAAGGCAGAACGGCCGCATCCCCTCAGTCCTTCCGTCAAAATATCTGGAGTAATTCTCGATTCCGGGGCAATAGCCCATTTCCTTGATGAATTCAAGGTCGTACTCCACCCGCTGCTTGAGCCTCTTGGCCTCGAGGTGCTTGCCTATCGAGTTGAAATATTCGCACTGGGCCATCATGTCGTCCTGAATCTGGCTGATTGCCTTGGTGCTCCGCTCTTTTGTGGTGACGAAATTTCCGGCGGGATAGATGGAAATCTCCCCGATGTTCTCGAGGACGGCTCCGCTGACTGGGTCAATTACTGATATCCTGTCAACCTCGTCCCCGAAAAATTCGATGCGCACCGCGTTGTCGCCATAGCCTATGCAGATGTCAACCGTGTCTCCACGAACGCGGAATGTACCCCGCTTGAAATCGGTCTCCGTGCGTGAATACAGTGCGTCCACGAGCTGGTACAGCAGGCGCGTCATGCTTCTCTGCTCTCCCTGTTTCACAGTCACTGTCTGCGCATGGAAATCTGCCGGGTTGCCTATGCCGTAAAGACATGATACGCTGGATATTACGATGACGTCACGGCGTCCGGACAGCAGTGCCGATGCCGCGCTCAGACGTAGCTTTTCGATTTCGTCGTTGATGCTGAGGTCTTTTTCGATATATGTGTCCGTCACCGGGAGATATGCCTCCGGCTGGTAGTAATCGTAATAGGACACGAAATATTCCACGGCATTCTCCGGAAAGAATGACTTGAACTCTCCGTAAAGCTGTGCCGCAAGGGTCTTGTTGTGGCTGAGTATCAGGGCCGGGCGCTGGAGTTTCTCGATTACATTCGCCATGGTGAAGGTCTTTCCCGAGCCTGTCACTCCAAGGAGCGTCACCGCGTCCACGCCGTCTTTAAGCGCGTTGCAGATGCCCTCGATGGCTGCCGGCTGGTCTCCTGACGGCCTGTATTCTGAATCTATATGGAATTTCATCTTCTTGTCATTTATTGCGTGCCGCTTTGTTTCATCTCCTATCCTCTCCTCTCGTCCGGCGCAGGCGTACATATGCGCAGCACAAATATAATGCTTTTATGTCTCTTTGCCGTCAATGCGTCCTGACTTTTTGAGGCAGGAAAATGCCACGGGAGGTTTTTCGGAAAAAATCTGCATGAATCTTAGGGGGATTATCCGACCGCTTCTGAATTTTTATTATCTTTGCGCCGCTCCGGTGTCTGTACGGCAGCCGCGTGAGGCTGATGCATCGTGCACAGGACCGGCGGATGACGAATTTTATAACTAAATACACGAACGTATGGTTTATTCACACGAAGTGCAGCAGATGTGCTGCGTCAAAAAAGGACCGAATCATGGTCCCGCTCCTATTCCTGAAGAGGGAAAATGGGTGAAATCAAAAGAAATCACTGACATTTCAGGCCTTACTCACGGTATCGGCTGGTGCGCTCCTCAGCAGGG
>DBLW01000032.1:3742-5438 GCA_002298075.1 Bacteroidales bacterium UBA714
CTTAATGTAAAGGAAGGCGTAATCCAGGAGGCTCTTGTCGAGACAATCGGCTGCTCAGGCATGACCCACTCGGCTGCAATGGCATCTGAGATTCTCCCGGGCAAGACTATCCTCGAGGCTCTCAACACTGACCTCGTGTGTGATGCAATCAATACGGCTATGCGCGAGCTTTTCCTCCAGATTGTCTATGGACGTACACAGTCTGCATTCTCAGAGGGCGGCCTTATGATTGGTGCAGGCCTCGAGGACCTCGGAAAAGGTCTCCGCAGCCAGGTAGGTACACTTTACGGAACCCTTGCAAAAGGACCTCGCTACCTCGAAATGGCAGAAGGATATATCAAGACCCTCGCACTCGACAAGAACGACGAGATCTGCGGATACGAGTTCGTGCATCTCGGCAAATTCATGGACGAGATAAAGAAAGGTACGGACGCAAACGAAGCTCTTAAGAAGGTTACCGGTTCTTACGGACGCTTCACTAAAGAGGCCGGTGCAGTTAAATACATTGACCCACGTCACGAATAACAGGAGGACAAGACTATGATTAGAGAAGTTAAATTCGAGAGCCAGGATCGTCGTATCAAACAGATCCTCGCTGCACTTAACGAGAACGGTATCAAAGATATCGAGGAGGCTAACGCAATCTGCGAGCAGTATGGTCTTGACCCTTACCTCACTTGCGAGGAGACTCAGCCAATCTGCTTCGAGAATGCAAAATGGGCTTACGTGGTAGGTTCTGCAATCGCAATCAAGAAAGGCTGCAAGACTGCCGCTGAAGCTGCCGAGGCAATCGGAATCGGTCTTCAGGCATTCTGCATCCCTGGTTCGGTAGCTGACGACCGTAAGGTTGGTCTCGGCCACGGAAACCTCGCTGCAATGCTTCTCCGTGAGGAGACAAAATGCTTCGCTTTCCTTGCAGGTCACGAGTCATTCGCTGCCGCAGAGGGAGCCATCAAGATTGCAGCAAAGGCTGACAAGGTACGTAAGGAGCCTCTCCGCTGCATCCTCAATGGTCTCGGAAAGGACGCTGCGCAGATTATTTCACGTATCAACGGCTTCACATATGTGCAGACGGAGTTCGACTACTACTCAGGCGAGCTCAAGGTCGTAAGGGAAATCGCTTACAGCGACGGTCCTCGCGCAAAGGTAAAATGCTACGGAGCAGACGATGTACGTGAGGGTGTAGCAATCATGTGGCACGAGGGCGTGGACGTTTCCATCACAGGTAACTCTACCAACCCTACCCGTTTCCAGCACCCTGTAGCAGGTACTTACAAGAAAGAGCGCGTGCTTGCAGGCAAGCCTTATTTCTCAGTAGCCTCAGGCGGCGGTACAGGCCGTACCCTTCACCCGGACAACATGGCAGCAGGTCCTGCTTCATACGGTATGACCGACACAATGGGCCGTATGCACTCTGACGCACAGTTCGCAGGTTCTTCATCAGTTCCTGCCCACGTAGAGATGATGGGCTTCCTCGGCATCGGCAACAACCCGATGGTAGGCTGTACAGTTGCTTGCGCTGTTGACGTTGCTCAGGCATTGAACAAGTAATCGAGTAAATCTCAATACTTTACGGAGACATCCTTTCGAGGGTGTCTCTTTTTTGTGCTTATATCCAGCCTACAGTCTTTGTCACTTCTGCTTTGCTCATGTCAGTTCAGTCATGTCTATATTTTCAATTATTGCTGTCCGATAA
>DBLW01000145.1 GCA_002298075.1 Bacteroidales bacterium UBA714
GCAATGATAAAGTCAGGAAAAACTGCCCACACAATACACATGAGAACTATTGTTTACAGCCCACGACAAAAGTCCACCGGACTATTTTGTTATTTGCCCACGACCTTTAAAGGGTATGGAGAGCCTCCGGCCCCATCGCAGCACGACTTTTCAGAACCATTGATTTTCCGGACCGCATTTTATGGCCTCCGACTTTGGCAGATGCGTCAACAAGCCACGTCCACAACCACGACGCCAAGCCACGACGCCAAGCCGAAACACCAATTCACAGCACCAAGCCGAAACATCTATTCACAACATCAAGCCACAAACCTTCGCAAGCCTCCCGAACCTCACAACTGAAATCAGTTCATTGCCATGTCGGGAAAAATTCGTACTTTTGCATGATTATGTCCTTTAAATGAATATGGCAACAGAGACGACAAATAACGTTAATTACACAGACGACAACATCAGGACACTTGAAGGAGTCGAGCATATACGCAGAAGACCGGGAATGTACATCGGACGCCTCGGCAACGGTGAAGACCCGGGAGACGGAATTTATGTCCTGCTGAAAGAAGTGGCCGACAACTCCATAGACGAGTTCTCCGCAGGTTTCGGCAAGCAGATAATAATAAACGTCACTGACAAGGAAGCATCCGTAAGGGACTTCGGACGAGGCATTCCGCTCAATTCTGTCGTCAAGGCCGTAAGCGTGCTTAATACCGGAGGAAAATACGACAGCAAAGGCTACAAGAAATCAGTCGGACTCAACGGAGTCGGACTCAAGGCCGTCAACGCGCTCTCCTCATATTTCTATGTAGAGGCGTACCGTGACGGACAGAGCGCATATGCGGAATTCAGGGAAGGCAAGCTGACCGACACCGGCATGAGGCCCACTAAAGAGAAGAACGGCACTTTCGTCAAATTCATACCTGACGACCACATGTTCGTGGACTACATATACCGTATGGAATATGTGGAATCCCTCATCAAGAACTACTCATATCTCAAGAAGGGACTCAGCCTGAACCTCAACGGCACACAGTACAAATCAGAAAACGGCCTTCTGGACCTTGTGCGCGACAATATGTCAGAAACGCCTCTGTATGAGCCGATACACCTTTCCGGAGAAGACATCGAGATTGTCATAACCCATGGCAACAGCTACGGTGAGAATATAGCGTCATTCGTGAACGGACAGAACACCCGCGACGGAGGAACCCACCTTGCGGCCCTCAGGGAAGCCGTTTCAAAGACACTCAAGGAGTTTTACAAGACCAACTCCAAGAAAGACTTCGCGCCAGAGGACATAAGGCAGGGAATCATCGGGGCAGTCAGCATACAGATACAGGAACCGAACTTCGAAGGCCAGACCAAGACAAAGCTCGGCTCGACATACATGTGGGAGACCGACACGACAAACGAAGACGGCTCACACACATATGACAAAGGCCCTACCATCAGGAGCTTTGTCAACGACTTCGTAAAGACCAACCTTGACAATTATCTTCATATCCACAAGGAGATAGTCCCAGTGCTCCAGGAGAAAATCATGTCATCCGAACAGGAGCGCAAGGAAATTTCCGGAATCCAGAAGAAGACAAAGGAAAGGAACAAGAGGACAAACGTATATAACAGGAAGCTCCGCGACTGCCGTGTCCACTACAATGACAGGCTGCCGGAAGCAAAGAAGCACCTGAAGGAGCTGACAAGCATATTCATCACAGAGGGAGACTCAGCGAGCGGAACCATAACAAAGGCACGCAAGGCTGACACCCAGGCCGTGTTCAGCCTCAGGGGAAAGCCCATCAACTGCTACAAAGAGAGCCGCAAAAAGGTCGCCGAAAACGAGGAGCTGAATCTTCTTGTCAACGCCCTCGGAGTCGAGGAGGATATGGAGCAGCTCAGGTACAACAACATTATCGTTGCTACTGATGCGGATGACGACGGAATGCACATACGCATGCTCGTGCTGACATTCTTCATGAAATATTATCCTGACCTTATCAGAAGAGGACATGTTCACATTCTCCAGACTCCCCTGTTCAGGGTCAAGAACAAGAAGGACATACGCTACTGCTTCAGCATAGACGAGAAGGAAAAGGCTATCAAAGAGCTTAAGAGCGGTGTGGAAATCACAAGGTTCAAAGGTCTCGGTGAGATTTCGTCAACAGAGTTCGTGGACTTCATCGGAGAGAACATGAGGCTTGACAAGGTAAAGCTCAGCGACGAGGAATCCATCGCCGAAATCATGGAGTTCTACATGGGTGACAACACCATAGACAGGCAGAACTTCATCAGGCAGCACCTGCGCAGCGAGACTGAGCTGGAAGACGTGAACATCTGATTCTCCGGAGCAGCAGTGCACATATGGCAGGCATGACACGAATCCTATGCCGCACTGATGCTTACGGTACGGATAATGCAGTCGTTCAATCACAAAAACTAAAGATATGTGGAGAAAATTCTGCGGATGGCTACTCCGCGCAATGGGATGGACCGCGGTTGATCCGGTAGCCCCTGAAGACAAATGCATAATACTCGGTGTACCGCACACTTCGATATGGGATTTCGTCATCTCATACCTTTATTATGAATCAGTAGGCGGAAAGCCTTATTGCATGATAAAGGGAGAGTTCTTCAAAGGCCCTCTCGGCTGGCTGCTCAGAAAGCTCGGCGGCATTCCTGTTGACAGGAAAAACGCCACGACAATGCTCCTGAGCGTAATCAAGGAGATGAAGGAAAAACCCTGTGTGCACCTCGCACTCGCTCCAGAAGGCACTCGTCAGCCGGTGAAACGCTGGAAGACAGGATTCCATACCATTGCCCGCGAAGTGGGATGTCCGGTCTATCTCGGATATTTCGACTGGGGCACCAAGCGTGTGAGCCGCGGAGAGAAAGTTGAGCTTACTGATGATGCAAAAGCCGACATGGCACGCATCCAGCAAATCTACGGGCAAATGCATCTTACCGGAAAACATCCGGAGAAATACGTCACACATTAAAAAAGGACAAATGAACTATTTGTATAAACGCGTGCAGAAATTCCGCGAAAAGAACCTTGATTCTCTCGCCAAGCTGTACGAATACTCGACAACAATTTTCGAGAAGAACCTATATACGAAATGGGCTGACAGCAAGGAAGGCGGCTACACCTTCGGGCAATTCCGCAAGACATGCGACGGCCTGTCTAAAAAACTGACACAGTACGGCATCGGGGCCGGAGACAAAGTGGCCATTCTTTCCCAAAGCATGCCTAACTGGTCCGTTGCTTTCTTCAGCATCGTTCCGTCCGGAAGAATCGCCATCCCGATCCTTCCGGACAGTTCAGAAAATGAGGTTACCAACATATTGAAGCACTCAGAGAGCAAAGTCATATTCATATCAGAAAGGCTGCTTCCCAAACTCAGCGAAGAATGCAAGGCCAGCCTGACACTTGTAATAGACATCGACACGTTCGAGGTGCTCAAGTCTGATGACAACAAATTCACATGCGACGGAAAGGTCAGCCTTCCGATGCCGGACGACATCGCGACCATAATATATACGAGCGGTACTACAGGCAGCGCAAAAGGAGTGGTGCTCAGCCACAGGAACCTGATGTCAAACGTGATTTCGTCCTATCATACATGCAAGAGGACACAGAAGGACAGGTGGCTGTCAATCCTTCCGATGGCACATACCCTCGAGATGACACTCTGCATGCTCTATCCGATGTATTGCGGCGCATGCGTATATTATCTCTCCAAACCGCCTGTGGCATCCATACTGATGAAGGCGCTCAAGACGGTCAAGCCGACCACTATGCTTTCCGTGCCTCTCATCATCGAAAAAGTCTATAAGTCCAGCATACTTCCTACAATCCAGAAGAGCCGCACCCTGAAATGGATGAACACACACATGAACGGGCTGATGTGCAAGATAATAGGAATAAAGCTAAAGACCACATTCGGAGGACATATGACATTCTTCGGCATAGGAGGCGCCAAGCTGGACAGTGAAGTGGAGGCTTTCCTCCTGAAGGCAGGATTCCCGTACGCAATCGGATACGGCCTTACGGAGACATCCCCTCTGCTGAGCTATGCTATGAAAAAGGGACGCACGCCAGGTTCCATCGGATATCCTGTAAAGGGCGTCAAACTGAAGTTGCACGACGTTAACCCCGAAACGGGAGAGGGCGAGATTGTGGCAAAAGGTGACAATGTGATGCTCGGCTACTACAAGGACCCTCAAAGGACAAAAAGCGTATTCACCGAAGACGAGTGGTTCCGCACCAACGACCTTGCGATACAGGATGAGAAAGGGCGCTTCTTCATCAAGGGACGCAAGAACAACATGATTCTCGGCCCTTCCGGAGAGAACATCTACCCGGAGGAAATCGAGAATGTTATAAACAATGTTGAGGGAGTGAACGAATCCATCGTAGTCGAAAGGAACGGACGTCTTGTCGCCCTTGTGCAGCTTGACGAGAATATGATAAACTGGGACGAGAAGCGCGAGGACAAATTCTACGAGCAGCTCGACAGTTTCAAGGAGTCCCTGATGAAGAAAGTGAACAAGAATGTCAGCAAGACATCCAAAATCAACTCTGTGGAAGTGATGAAAGAGCCGTTCGAAAAGACAGCCACATCCAAAATCAGACGCTTCAAATACAAGGATTCAGCCCCTACGGTCGAAGCGGACACCGAGAAAGCGGACAAGAACAAAAGTTCAGGAGAAGAATAGTTTTTCCCGAATATCTGACATAAAAGAAACAGGCTGACTAAAAATGATTTAGTCAGCCTGTTCCATATTAAAGCCTGTCAAAAATTACTCAGCGACAACCTCGTACTTGAAAGTACCCTTGACGTCCTTGTAGCATTTTACAGTAGCCTCATATGTTCCGAGCTCTTTTGCAGCCTCGGCAACAGTGATGTCTTTCTTGTCAACCTCGATTCCGGCAGCAACAAGAGCCTCAGCAAGCTGTGCAGTCGTAACTGAACCATAAATCTTTCCTGTCTCGCTGACCTTTGCGGAAACCTTTACTACAGTCTCGGCAAGCTTGGCTGCAAGAGCCTCAGCGTCAGCAGTGAACTTCGCAATCTTGTGAGCCCTCTGACGAAGGTTCTCAGCAAGCACCTTCTTTGCAGAAGCTGTTGCCATGATGGCATAGCCCTGAGGGATAAGATAGTTGACAGCATATCCTGTCTTTACATTGACGATATCGTCCGCGTGGCCAAGATTAGCCACATCTTTCTTAAGAATAATCTCCATATAGCTGTCCTCCTCTTATTTCATAAGGTCTGTTACATACGGGAGAAGTGCAAGATGCCTTGCCCTCTTTACGGCCTGAGCCACTTTCCTCTGGAACTTGAGTGAAGTACCTGTAAGACGGCGAGGAAGGATTTTTCCCTGCTCGTTGAGGAACCTCTTGAGGAACTCAGCGTCCTTGTAATCCACATATTTGATTCCTGCCTTCTTGAAACGGCAGTATTTCTTCTTTCTGACCTCTACTGTAGGAGGGTTGAGATAACGGATTTCATTGTTCTGTGCCATAATTCTTTTTCCTCCAATTATTTAGCCTGTTTGTTAGCCCTTCTCTTCTCTGCATAGGCAACTGCGTGCTTGTCCATTGCGAAAGTAAGGAAACGCATGATTCTCTCGTCGCGGCGATACTGTGTCTCGAGCCTGTCGATAAGCTGTGTGTCAGCCTTGAACTCGATAAGATAATAAAATCCTGTGGTCTTCTTCTGGATAGGATAAGCCAGCTGACGCAGACCCCAGTCCTCCTGGTACACGATTTCACCACCCTTTGCAGTGATGTAATCCACGTACTTTGCTACCGCTTCCTTCATCTGGGCCTCAGACAAAACGGGAGTTGCAATGAAAACGGTTTCGTACTGTTTGATCATTTTGTTTGTAATTAATTGTTTTATAATAAATTGCGTCCATCCGCGCAGACCAATCCACGCAAATGGGCTGCAAATATACGAATAATCATTTGATTTTCAAAGTCCCGTCCACGCTTCCCGTCAATTTAATTTATGCTAATCCCGAACATTTCAGTTTCTGCAAATTATCATATTATTTTGCCAGATAAGAAAAGAGCACTATATTTGCAATTGCGAGACGGCTGTTTCGGAAATGTACGTTTCGTAACTACATCACTCAATGAGATACTTGAACTCTCAAAGAAAAGTGCTCAATTTACGGCAGTTACAGGATGAATAATATTCTATTTATTTCAAGAAGAATCATATACATGCTATTGCCACTTGCAATATTATCCTGCTGCGGACGTAGTGGAACAAGTGGAGGAAATGTGCAAAAGCATCAGTCGCAGGAGAGAGCCAAGGAATATGTTATTACGGATACCACAAATGCCGGACTTATCATATACACTCCAACGTATTCCCGTATTGCTCTTGAATGCGGAACAATGCCGGAACAGGCAAATGAAAGTATCATTTTTTGCTGCTCTGCCGCATTCACAGGAGAGTTGCGCAAAGAGTTCAGCCATTCGAACATCGCAGGTCATCATGTTTCGGGAGGAAAATTACATAAAGGATTCAGGTGCAAGCCAAATACGGGAGCTTTTGTGTGGTATAGCGGTCAATGGAAATTTATGCTGAACGAATACGCCGACGAAATGATGGCAGCTGCAGATTCCTCGGGAATGGGCTTTGCCCAAAACATCATCATTCATAATGGGATAACCCAACCTCATTTTCGGAAGAATTCATTTCAATATAGAGCT
>DBLW01000047.1 GCA_002298075.1 Bacteroidales bacterium UBA714
AATATCAGGCTGCAACGGTGCAGGAAAAACTACCGCTTCATATTCGGTGCTCCCGGAGATGCTCGAATGCAGCGAGTTCGTCAACTCTGACGAATTTGCCAAAGGCCTCTCCCCTTTCAAGCCGGAAAACGCCTCCATACAGGCAAGCCGCTACATGATAATGAAGATACGATATCTTCTCAAAAGGCGGCAGGATTTCGCAGTGGAGACAACTCTCGCCACAAGGACGCTCATGAGGACGGTCCGCATGGCGCAAGATGCAGGATATACCGTGACCCTGCTTTATTTTTGGCTGAAATCGCCGGACCTTGCAGTTGAAAGGGTCCGCGCCAGGGTAGAAGCCGGCGGGCATAACATTCCGGAAGAGACAATCAGGAGAAGATACCAGGTCGGAATAGAATATTTTTTCCATTATTATGCGCCCGTCTGCGAAAGATGGATACTTGCAGACAACTCACAGATTCCTTTCCGTGTCATCGCCGAAGGCTCAAAAGGAGAGGTCACGAGCATCAGGGACGGGCAGACATATGAGAAGATAAGGATGACGGCCTTAGAAAGGCCATATACCGCAGAAGACGTACAATGAACGACAAGACATATTATCTCAATACATTCAAGGTCACGGAATGCCAGCTGCGGAAGCTGGTGGAGACGGCACTTTCGAGGGGCGGAGACTACGCTGACCTTTATTTCGAGAACACATCATTTTTCAATCTGCTGCTAAAGGACTCGGAAGTTTCCTCAGGTGGCTTCCATACCGATTTCGGAGTAGGCATCAGAGTCCTCAACGGAGAAAAGACAGGATACGCATATTCCGAGAATACCGATATGCCGGACATGCTCAAAGCTGCCGAAGCCGCTTCCGCCATTGCATCCGGACAGTCAGGCAGAAGCGGTCTGCACTATGCCAGAGCTGGAGTCATGAAGCTCGACCTATATCCGCAGCAGGAGGACTGGAGACTGTCAGATGCATCCGCCTTCCTTCCGTTCCTAAAGACAGTGGAACAGGAGGTCCTGTCCAGGGACAGCAGAATCGTGAAAGTCATGGCACGGCTTTCCGATTCGGTATGCGAGGTGCTGATGTACAATTCGCTCGGCGAGCTGACTATGGATTCGCGTCCGATGGGAAGCGTCACGGTAACGGCCGTATTCCGCCAGGGCGAGGCGACCATAGACAAGAGCGCGTCAAGGAGTTTCCGCATAGGGGCGGAACTGATAAGCGGTGCGCTTGCCAAGGAACTGGCTGAAGAGGTGACACGCGGCATTGACGAAAGATTCGCTGCCAAAAGGCCGAAAGGAGGACAGATGAGCGTGGTGATGGGAGCCGGCGCATCAGGCATACTGCTGCACGAAGCCATGGGACACGCTTTCGAGGCGGACTTCAATCGCAAGGGACAGTCCATATTTTCGGACAAGATGGGCACCAGGGTGTGTCCGGAAGGCATCAATGTCGTAGATGACGGAACCCTCATGAATAACCGCGGGGCAGGCAACTATGATGATGAAGGCGTTCCGGGTGAAAAGACATATATGGTGAAAGACGGCATATTGTGCTCATATCTGCATGACAGGATAAGCGCAAGCCGCTACGGAGTGCCGCCGACAGGAAACGGGAGGCGGGAGAATTTCCGCTACAACCCCATCCCGAGGATGAGGGCGACCTATATGGAAAGCGGAAATGCCGAGCCTGAGGGCATAATAGCCTCAGTCAAAAAGGGCATCTATGTGGACGAGTTCTCCAACGGGCAGGTGAAAATCGGAGAGGGCGACTTCACATTCTTTGTCAAGAACGGATTCCTGATAGAAAACGGAAGGCTGACAGCTCCGGTGAAAGACATAAACATAATAGGGAACGGCCCGGAGGCACTTGCAGACATAACGGCTGTCGGCAATGACCTTAAGATAGACAACGGGACATGGACCTGCGGAAAGGAGCAGAGTGTGCCTGTATCATGTGGCATGCCTACTGTTCTTGTGAACAGGCTTACGGTTGGAGGAGAATGACAGATGATAACCGAACAGGAAATGTACATGGCAAGGCGATGCATGGAGCTTGCCTTGGAAAAAGGAGCTGAGAGCGTACGCGTATCTCTGGGAAAGAGCGTGCTGGACAGCCTGACGATGCTTAACGGAGAACTTGACAAGGTCAGCAGGTCTGCGGACCGCTCCATATTCATATATCTTTTCGTGGACGGCCGCTACGGAACATTCTCGACGAACAGGCTTGAGGAGAAAGAGCTTGAAGACTTCGTGGCAAAGGCGGTCACGATGGTGCGCATGCTCGGCGAGGACAGGTTCAGAAGCCTGCCGGACCCGCAGAGAACAGCCAAGGATGCGGCCGGCGGAAATGAGCTTGGACTTTTCGACCCAAGATATACATCAAGAAATGCTGACATGAGGCTCAAGGCTGCCGGGGACTTGAGCATTTACGCCAAGGTCAAATCCGGGGAGGCAGGAAAAGGATATGAGCTGATTTCTGAAGAATGCGAATATTCCGAGTCATACGAAGACAATTACCTGATTGATTCCCAAGGCTTTGAAGGTAGACACACAGAAAGTTCATTCAGTTGTTTCTCCGAAATGACCATACAGGATATGGAGGGAGGCAAATTCAGCGGATTCTGGTGGGAGTCATCCTCCAAGGCAGACGGTCCGGACATATGCAGCTGCGGGCAGAAGGCCTTGGAAAGGGCCGTAAGACAGATCGGCCCGAAAAGGCGGCGTTCCGGGAAATACAGGATGGTAGTGGATGCCGGGGTGTCTTCACGTCTTGTCGCACCGCTGCTTTCCGCCCTGAATGCGGCGGCAATCCAGCAGAACATGTCGTTTCTTGAAGATTCTTTAGGCAAACGCATGTTCAGTGAAGGGTTGACCATAATGGACATGGCACGCACTCCCGGCAAGAACGGTTCAAGGCTCTTTGACACAGAAGGAGTCGCCACTGCCGACGCGCCTGTCATAGAAAAAGGCACGGTGCGGAAATATTTCGTAAACACTTACCATTCCCGCAAAATGGGGATACCTGCCACGGTCGAGGACATTTCACGGCCTTGTCTGATGCCATACTTAAAGGGAGATGAATCTACAGCTTCATGCGAGGGAATATCTTTGGCGGATATTTTGCAAAGGTGCGGCAGCGGAATCCTTGTCACAGGCTTCAACGGAGGCAACTGCAATCCCGTCAGCGGAGATTTTTCTTTCGGGATAGAGGGCTTCGCGTTCAGCCGCGGAAAAGTCACCCATCCGGTGAGGGAAATGCTGATTACAGGAAACATGACAAGCCTGTGGAACAGTCTTACGGCAGCCGGGACAGACGCGCTTCCAAGCTCACGCTGGCAGATACCGTCTCTCGCTTTTGACGACGTTTCGTTTTCGGCATAAGAGAAGACATCAATGAAATAATTTATTAATTCAAGAGAATATGAAAATTGAACAGAACAAAGTCGTAGAATTCAGCTACGAGCTTGAGGTTGACGGCCAGGTCGTTGACCATACCACAAAAGAACGCCCGCTTGACTATATACACGGGACAGGAAGCCTTCTTCCGAAACTTGAGGAGCACATCCAGGGCATGGAGCCTGGGGACAAATTCGAAATCACCCTCTCCCCTGCCGACGGGTACGGCGAAGTTGACCAGGACAGGATTATCGACCTGCCAAAGGCGGCATTCGAGGTGAATGGTGAAATCCGCGAAGACCTGCTTGTGCCGGGTACTACAATCCCGATGCTCAACAGCATGGGAGGAGTCATCCCGGGAGTTGTGCTTGAAGTGAACGGAGACAATGTGAAGATGGACCTGAACCACAGGATGGCAGGCAAGACGCTTCATTTCAAAGGTGAGGTGCTCTCAGTACGCGAGGCTACAGAAAAGGAACTTACAGAAGGCCTTCACGGAGAGTATGTGCATTCATGCGGTTGCGGCGGATGCGGCGGACACGGCCATGATGGTGGATGCGGCCATGATGGCGGGTGCGGATGCGGAGATGATTGCGGATGCTCTGACGGATGCGGATGCGGCTGTGACGAAGCAGAGGGCGGATGCGGTTGTGACGAGAGCTGCGACTGCGGATGCAACGAAGGAAAAGAATGCGGATGCAACTGATTCATAAGTAATTGAGCAAAGACATGTGGCTATTGCTCTCATTCGTGTCAGCGACCCTGCTCGGGTTCTATGACACATCAAAAAAAGCGGCACTGAAAGACAATGCGGTTCTTCCGGTGCTGCTTTTGAATACACTGTTCTCTACAGTGATATTTTCACCGTTCATCGCTGACAGCATCCTCGGGACAGGAATGTTTGAGGGAACACCGTTCAGCACAAGGCCTTACAAAGAACCGGCATGGGCTGCCACAGCTGCACAGGAAGGGGATATGCTCAAGGCCCACATGCTGATAATCCTCAAGTCTTTCATAGTATTGACTTCATGGATAGCCGGCTACTTCGGCCTCAAGCATCTGCCGATAACAATTGTAGGCCCCATAAATGCCACAAGGCCGGTCCTGGTTCTTGTTGGAGCGATGCTTTTCTTCGGGGAGCGCCTGAACGGCTTCCAATGGGCCGGTGTGCTTCTTGCCATATTGTCGATATTCCTAATGAGCATCACAGGCAAAAAGGAGCAGATTGACTTCAGGCACAACAAATGGATATGGTGCATAGGAGTCGCGACAATTGCCGGAGCGGCCAGCGGGCTGTATGACAAATATATAATGAGAGAACTCAGCCCGATATTCGTCCAAAGCTGGTTCAACCTTTACCAGCTTGCAATAATGTCCATAGTATGTCTTCTGCTATGGTATCCGTCACGCCACAAGACAACTCCTTTCAGATGGAGCATGGCCATTCCGCTGATTTCCCTGTTCATCACTGCTGCGGATTTCGCATATTACAATGCACTGAGCGACCCGGACGCAATGATTTCCGTTGTATCTCTCGTCAGAAGAGGTTCCGTGCTGATTTCATTCACCTGCGGCGTCCTGCTATTCAAGGAAAGGAATATAAAAGGCAAGCTCCTGGACCTTGCGCTGATACTTGCGGGCATGATTTTCA
>DBLW01000112.1 GCA_002298075.1 Bacteroidales bacterium UBA714
TCAATTTCATGCTTTTGATGGCGGCCTTGGTTGCCGGAGCATTTTGGGGGCTTGCATACAGGCTTTTTCCGGACCGTCTCGGGGCGATAATCATTTCTCATGCGCTGTGGGACTGCGCTGTGTTCATCTGGTTTCCGATATAAATAAGGTATGCGATAAGTTGTGCAATCATGAAACTGCGGAGCCGGGAGCTTGTGATTATACAATTTTTCCGGATTATAAAGTTTTGCCTGTAGGTTTGTTGTGGAATGCTTTGCCAATATGGACAATGCCATCTTTCCTGCATTTCTTGCAGGAGGGTGCGTTGGAATGGTGATAGGCGCTGCTCTCGGTTTTAAGAGTCACCGCAAGGTTATCAGGATGGCGGAAGAGGTCCTTTCTCAGATTGAAGAGTTGCGTGGCGGGGAATGATTTTTTGTCTTATATTAAAAAGATGAGTGTTTATTGACGGGAATTGCCGGTGTGCCGAGGATTTCCCGTTTTTTTTTGATATATTTGTCCTGATGGACATATATGCGCCTTGGCTTCGGCAAAACTTACAAGCAAGCTCGATGTTTTGCTCTCCTTTGGCTATATTTGCGCTAATGTGCCAGTGGCAGGATAGACAAACATTAATTCATATGCATAAATCTTTTGTTGGCTGCATATCGGCAGCCGTATTTATCTTCCTTTGTTCAACGGGACTGTCTGCACAGAGTCCTGATAATGTCATTCCGGCACCGTATGAGGTCGTCATGTCGTCCGGAACTTACCGTTTTGAAGGTGAACCTTCCGTAAAGACCGTGCTGGTGAAGAAAGGATTTGACAGCCCGGAGGCTTATTCAATGAAAATCACCCCTAAGGGAATCACTGTCAAGGCGCTTTCGGAGACCGGATTCTTTTATGCCATGAAGACATTGGACATGATGACGCGAAACGGAAAGGTCAATGAGATAAGCTGCTGCGAGATAAACGACAGCCCGCGTTTTGGCTATAGGGGGCTGCATGTGGATGTGTCCAGGCATTTCCGCAGCGTTGATTTCCTGAAAAAGCAGCTGGACGCGATGGCTGCGTTCAAGATGAACAGGATGCATCTGCATTTGACTGATGGGGCCGGGTGGAGGCTGAAGATAGAGGCTTATCCAAGGCTGACTGAATTTGCTGCATGGAGACCTCAGCATATCTGGAAAGACTGGTGGGAGTCTGACAGGCATTATGCTGAAGAGGGCTCGGCTGGCGCATATGGCGGCTACTATACTAAAGAAGACATGCTTGACCTTATAGAATATGCGCATGAGAGACATATAGAGGTCATCCCGGAAATCGAGATGCCGGGACACAGCGAGGAAGCCATTGCCGCATATCCTGAGCTGGGGTGCAGCGGAAAGCAGTATGGACAAGGGGATTTCTGCCCGGGCAATGAGAAGACCTTTGAGTTTCTTGAGACCGTGTTGGATGAGGTCATGGAGATTTTCCCGTCAGAATATATACATATCGGAGGAGATGAAGCAGGAAAGGGTTCTTGGAAGACCTGTCCGAAATGTCAGGAGAGGATGCGCGCTGAAGGACTGGCTGATGTGGACGAGCTGCAGAGCTATCTCATACGCAGGATAGACAGATATGTCAGTTCAAAGGGACGCAAGATAATCGGCTGGGATGAGATTCTTGACGGCGGCCTGGCTGAAGGCGCGACTGTGATGTCGTGGCGAGGGACTGAGGGTGGAATCGAGTCCATGAAAATGGGGCATGACGTGATAATGTGTCCGGGCAATTTCTGTTATCTGGACCATGCGCAGGATGCGCCGTTCGTAGAGCCTGAGTCAATCGGAGGATATCTGCCGCTTGATATGGTGTATGGCTATGAGCCTCAGGATGATTCTATGCCTTGTGAAAGCCTTCATCATCTCAAGGGTGTGCAGGCTAACCTGTGGTCCGAGTATATCCCGACTGACTCCCATGCGGAATACATGTACTGGCCGCGTGCTATAGCTATTGCGGAGACCGGGTGGAGCAGCAGGGAGAACCGGGATTATGAGAGTTTCCGTGCGAGGGTTCTGCCTGTGCTTGAGCAGATGCGTGAGGACGGATATTCTACATTCAGCCTTGAGAATGAATATGGTGAGAGGAAGCTGGTGCAGACCGGAATCCGCCACAAGGCGGTGGGAGCAGCTGTGACATACGGACAGCCTATCAACCAATCATATCCTGGCGCCGGAGAGACGGCTCTTACCGACGGAATTGCCGGAGGATGGTCGAACAGTGACGGAAGATGGCAGGGTTTCCTTTCTGATTTTGATGTGACTGTGGATCTTGGTGAGGTGATGCCGGTACATTACGTGGGCGCCACTTTCATGCAGCTTGCGGGTCCTTATATCTTCATGCCGGAGAAAGCGGAGATTTTTGTCTCTGAGGACGGAAAGGAATTCCGCCGCATTGCGCAGGTCTGGAACGACGTTTCAGTGAAATGTCCTGACCTCCTGTTCCGCAGCTTCGACACTGTCTGTGATGAGCAGGCACGTTATATACGCTATACTGCCAAACAGTGTGGCATCGCCGGGGGCTGGCTCTTTGTTGATGAAATTGTAGTCAACTGATGCCTGTCCAAATAAGGATTATGATTATTAACACATAAACAATCTGCAATTTATGAAATTTGTTTACATTATGCTTGCGGCAGCAATGGCCGCGACGTCATGTGCCGGAACGGATAACCGTGCGATTGAAGTCGTGCCTTATCCGAATGAGGTGTCTGTGAAGTCCGGATATTTTGAGGTGTCCGGAGCTGACTTCCATTGCGGGGAGGGACTTGACGCTGTTACTTCAGACGCAATAAAGGCATTCGCCGGAAAACTTGGTGCAGTAACCGGTAAGGAGAGCGCCGTAAAGATTGGCGATTCGAGGGACGGATTCATTTTCCTCAAGGATGCTTCGCTTCCGGATGAGGCATATGAGCTTCGCATCAGCAAAAAGGCCGTCGAGGTGAAGGCGTCTTCATTCAATGGCTTCAACTATGCGCTCCAGACCATCAAGCAGATGCTTCCTGCCGAGATTTTCGGCAATGCGGAGGCTTCTGACAAAGACTGGACACTGCAATGTGCGGTAATCAAGGATGCTCCGAGGTTCGCATACAGGGGAATGATGCTTGATGTCGCAAGGCATTTTTTCAGCATTGAAGAAGTGAAGAGGTATCTTGACGTGCTCGAAGTGCACAAGATGAACCGTTTCCATTGGCATCTTACTGATGACCAGGGCTGGAGGATTGAGATAAAGAGATATCCGCGCCTTACGGAGGTCGGGTCGATAAGGAAAGGTACTGTAGTCAAGAAGAACTGGGACCAGTATGACGGAATCCCTTACGGCGGCTTCTACACTCAGGACGAAATCCGTGAAGTTATCAGATATGCCGAGTCGAAGGGTATCACTGTCGTTCCTGAGATTGACCTTCCGGGACATATGCTCGCCGCGCTTACGGCATATCCTGAGCTTGGATGTACAGGCGGTCCTTACGATGTATGGGGACGCTGGGGTGTCGCGGACGATGTGCTTTGCGTGGGCAAGGAAGAGACCATGAAGTTCCTTGAGGGAGTGCTTGACGAGGTTGCCGAGCTGTTCCCGTCAGAGTATATCCATATCGGAGGTGACGAGTGCCCTAAGGTACGTTGGGAGAAGTGTCCTCATTGCCAGGCTAAAATCAAGGAACTTGGGCTTGAGGACGGAAAGAATTTCTCTGCTGAGCATTATCTTCAGAGTTATGTGACTGCCCGCATGGAGAAGTATCTCGCGACAAAGGGCAAGAGAATCATCGGCTGGGATGAGATTCTTGAAGGCGAGCTTTCAGAAAATGCTACCGTGATGTCATGGAGGAGCAGCGAGGGCGGAATGGAGGCTGCGAACGCAGGACATGATGCAATCATGACTCCTACAAGCCATTTCTATTTTGACTATTATCAGTCAAGGGATACGGATAACGAGCCGTTCGGAATCGGAGGCTATGTCCCTGTTGAGAAGGTATATTCTTATGAACCGTTCACAAAGGAGCTTGACGCGAAGGCAAGAAAGCATATCCTTGGTGTGCAGGCCAACATGTGGACTGAGTATATAGCCGATGACAGCCATCTGGAGTACATGCTTCTTCCGAGGGCTGCCGCTCTGAGCGAAGTGCAGTGGACTTTGCCTCAGAACAAGAGCTGGGAGCGTTTCCTTGCAGGACTTTCGCATATGGCTGACATATATGACATGATGGGTGTGAATTACGCCAAGACCGTATATGAGGTGATAAGCGAGGTTTCTGTGAACCATAAGAAGAACTGTGTCGAGATAAAACTCTCTACGCAGGGTGATGCGCCTATAAGATATACCCTTGACGGCACTGTGCCTGACGCTTCTTCAACTCTTTATACGGGGCCTGTGGAAATCCGCAAGGGCTGCACATTGAAGGCGATTGTGGAGAGAAGCAACATGAAGACACGTGTGTTCGTCCAGGAATTTGAGGACAACAAGGCTCTCGGAAGACCTGTGACTCTCAATACAGAGCCTCTGCCTAAGTACAAATATGGCGCTCCTGAGTCGTTTGTTGATGGTGTAAGGGGAACATTCGCATATGCTACCGGTCCTTGGGCCGGATGGAAGGGCACTCCTGTCGATGTGACGATTGAGATGGACGGCGAGACTCCATATTCAAGCGTTACGCTCGGAACTATGGTCCAGAAAGGTGAGGATCTTTTCAACCCTCTCGATGTGGTTGTGCTTGTTTCGGACGACAACAAGACTTTCCAGGAGGCCGGGAGGATTGAGATGGCTGCAGAGGGCGAGACTGACCCGGACGGGCTGAAGGAATATACTGTGACTTTCCCTCAGACATCTGCCAAATATCTGCGGGTGACTTCAACAACCGTGACGTCAATACCGGACTGGCATGGCGCACGCGGACGTCAGGGCTTTACTTTTGTTGACGAAATCATAGTGAAATAATTTCGCAGGCATATTTTTGAGCAGGACATTCTGCTCATTTACTTGATGGGGTGCCCCCGAAAGTCGTACAGGAAACTTTCGGGGGCATGTCATGTTGAGGGCGGGGGATGATATTGCATGCCGGAAGACAGTACGGCCATTCGTGAAGGAATGCTGCGGGCTATTTGTGCCGTTTGCGGTATTCCATCGGAGAACAGCCCTTGGCCTGCCTGAAAATACGGGACAGGTTCCTGGTATCATTCAGCCCGAGCCTGCTTGCCACATCCGCTATCGGCTCATCGGATGCGAGAAGCTTTTGTGCAAACAGGTTCATCCGCATGGAGGTTATGTACTGGTGGATGCTTTGTCCGGTGTCCTGGCGGAAACGGATTTCAAGAAGCCTCCGTGACATGGGAACCTGTCGCAGAAGGTCGTCTATGGTTATCTTGGAAGTTATGTTCTGGGAAATGTATTTGAGGATTTTGACGATATAGGGATTGTCGCTCGGATATATGGCCGTTGACATTCTCTCTACCACGGAAGTTGCCTCTATCAGGATGTCATCGGCTTCGTATATCTTTTCCCTGACCATCCTGTCGATAAGGGCTGCCGCCTCATAGCCTCCCTTTCTTACATTCAGATTGATGCTTGAGAGCGTTGGTGCAGTTAGGGCGCAGGTCGTTTCATCGTTGTCTGTGCCGAGTACTGCGATTTCTTCCGGCACCTTGATGCCGGTCATCCTGCATGTCTCTATCAGATTGCTTGCCTGGGTGTCGTCGCAGGCGAATACAGCGGCAGGCTTCGGCAGATTCCGGAGCCATTCGTTGAGATTCTCCGGGCCATACAGCCAGAAGTCTTCCAAATGCCCGATGGTGTGTATGTGTATCGGTGACTTGACTCCTTTCTCACGGAGCCTTCCGCAGAATCCTTCGCACCTTTCTTCTGACCAGCACACATTCCTGTAGCCGTAGAATCCGAAATTGCGGAATCCTTTCTTGAGGAAGAAATCAGCCGCTATCCGGCCTGTGCGGATATAGTCGCTTGTAATATTGGGAATTTCTTTGAACCTGGCCTTGAAGTCCTGCGCCATAGCCACTATTCCGCTTTTCCTGAATGAGAGGATGTCGTCTCCCGCCTCGAATCTGCCGATTATGGCGTCTGCCTCCCATTGCCTCGCGCATCCGATTACGGCCTGCATCCCGTGTGCGGACTTGTAGGAAGGGGGCATCCTCTTGACGGCCCACGGGCTGGTGTCCCGCGAGTATTCAAGGATGCCCCTCAGAAGGTCATAGCCGAAACTCTCGGTGAAATCCGTCATTATGATGAGACGAATCATAACTGGTGTTCTGTTTCTGTCACATTCCAGCCGTAGAGCCTCAGTGAAGCCGCCTCGCAGTCTTCAGGAAGCCGGCATGTATAGGTCCTCGTCTCTTCAGGGCGTAGGCTTATGAGATTGTCGCTCCAGAATGACGGAAGTATCTCTTCGCCGGACTTGTCCAAGATGGACATTGAAATGAAGAATGCCACCACGGATGATGTGTTGTTGAGCGTAATTTCTGCTGTATCGCCCTGCATTGACACTTCCGCTTTCACCTGGCATCCGGCAAGGTCGTCGAGCGGACGGAAATCGGCATGCTGAGAAAGAGGGGTCCTTATCCAGTTGCCGGCATTCCAGTCATGAATGTCCCGGACGGATGACAGGCAGTATGAGTTGTCCGCAATGGCTTCTGAGTTGCCGGAGCAGAGTGACAGGAACATGAAAGACACTCCCTCGGCCTGCGGAACTTCAAACAAGGCCTTTGAGCCGCCAGCCTTGACATCGGCCTCTGCCTGCATCTTGTATAAAAGAGTGCCGTCAAGCCCGTAAAGTTCCATTTCCGCCGTCATTCCGCATGCATCGGCTTTCTCATCATTCACGACATAGACCTTGCCGTCGGCGTAATTGTAGACAAGCTGCCGAGGCATATTGGCCTTTTTTACAGCCCAATATCCGGAACATGGGCTGAGATACCAGTCGTAAAGCTGCCAGTAGAGTGAGGGCCATGCGGAATTGAGCATCCATTGTATTATTCCTGTGGCCTGGTCTGCGTTTACACGGAATGCCTCAAACATTGCCCTTGTCCCGTCATAGTCGAGATGATGTGCCCTGAGGAGGAAGCCGTCAAGATTATCCGGCTTGCTGTATCGCTTGCTGAGGGCTTCTTTCAGGCAGTTGAGAGAATGCATTGCTTCAGATGCGGTCGTGCAATGGTGGTCGTACTCTTTGCCTATGGGCCACAGGCATTCTTGGGGAATCATTTTCATTATGGACGCCTTTACAGGCAGTTGTGCTCCGATTCCGGTCTCGGTGTTGAATCCGAATGCTCCCCCGGGAGCCTGCGGGCTGTACCAGTAGGACGGTGCCTGATAGTCGTATGGACCGGCCATCTTCATGCCGGCCTTTCCTGTCAGCGGGCTTTCAAGAGCTTTCGCGCAACCGACATATGGCCTGTCATCAATGCACTCAAGAATGCTTATATACCGTTTTTCCAATTCCGGACGCGGTAGCATATCGCTTCCTGCATACCAGGCCACGATTGACGGATGATTCCTGAGCCACAGTATCTGGTCTCGGAATGATGCGGCGATAAGGTCCATGTCTTCCTCCGACTTTATGCAGCCGTATTCATCCCCCGGTGTCCCCGTATAAGTTTCCCATTCCCAGAAGCAGCTCCAGCCGACGAGTGCGAGAAGTCCTTTGCGGTCGCATAAGTCATACAGGTTCTGGGAAGTTCCCCAAATGTTCTCGAAGCGCACGGTGTTGAGATTCATGTCCTTGACATATTCCAATTCGATGTCGTTGCGGCTGTCTGGATTGCGCAGGAACAGGTCGTCAGTCCATCCGGCTCCGCGCATGAGCACTTTTTTCCCGTTCAGCATGAAGTACCTGTGTCCGCTTTCCGTGAAGGAATCGGAAATCTTGCGTATCCCGAAATCCACGCTCTCGCTGTCCGACACTTTCCCGTTTATGATGAAGCTGGCCTGCATGCTGTACATTTCCGGAGTGCCGAGGTTGTGGCACCACCAGAGCCGGGGATTCCTTACATGCAGTTCCTTTGCCTGGTCGGGAGTTATGCGGACTGTCTTTTCTTCATTTGCCGCAAGGGTGACATCCCGCGTTATGGTCTTTCCGTCGAAATCTATCTTCAGCTTGCCCTGGACTGGTTTGCCTGACATGTTCTTGAGGGTGGTCTCTGCCGTAAGCCATGCTTGGGAGAGGGTCTCGGTGTCCACGTCTGTCTTTACTGCGGTATGACGCAGGCTGACCTCATTGCTGTAACGCAGCCAGACTTGCCTGAAAATGCCCATGCTTTCGTCAGCCGCACGGGGATTCCAATCGACGAAACCTATGTTGAAGTCTCCGGGGACAGCCCTGTACAATTCCACTGCAAGGGTGTTGTCCTCTTGGAGAAGTTCCGTGACATCAAAGGAAAACAGTCTGAAAGGACCTTTCATTTCTTCCTTTGACGCGATCTGTGTCCCGTTCAGCCATACATTGGCGCTGTAGCTGATTCCGTCAAATTCGAGCCTGGCCCTTTGCCCGTTTTCAAGCTTTGGGATGCTGAACCTCTTGAGATACCACCATGGGCAGCTGAAGTCCCCACGGCTGATTGAGCGCCCGTAATTCATGCCGGTAAAGGCGTCCTGATAAAGCCCGTTTGAGGTAAGGGTGCCCAAGACCGTTGAGGGGACTTGCGCTTCATGCCATTGCATGGCGGACAAATCGGTTCCCGGTGCGGAAAGGGCTGCCCCGCCAAACGGAATCTTTTCAGAAGACTGTATCTTCCATCCGTCCGACAGGAGCAGGTCTTGTCTCTGTGCGGAAGGGCTGATGCATGATGTGGCCATTATGGCGGCTGAGATTATTGCTGTCAAGTGTTTCATTATGCCTTTGGTTGTCATTTGTCTTTCAATGATGCCGCGCCGAGCAGCGCCATGTCAGTGTTGTCCGCAAAGAGGAGCCTGACGGATGTGGCACTGTTGGGATAGGCGAAGCTGCTGAGCTGGCTGATGAGGCTGTCCCTGTATAATCCGGAGGCAGCGGCAAGGCCGCCTCCGATGACTATGGCTTCCGGGTCGTAAATATACAGAATTGCCTTGACAAGTTCGCCAAGATGGACTCCGTATTCGTTCCACAATGCAATGGTCCCGGCGTCTCCGGAAGCGGCTGCTTCTGCGGCCTCTGCACCTGTCGTCCCGTTTGCAGTGAAGAAAGGAGTGCTGCACCAGCTTTCAAAGTCTTTCCCCAGATATGGCAGGGAGCCGATTTCGCCTGCACCTGCATTGCGTCCCTCGTAAAGTCTTCCGTTTATCATGATTCCAGAGCCGACTCCAGTCCCGATGGTAAGCCCCACGATGTCAGAGCAGTCCCGGCATTTGCCGAACAGGCTTTCCCCGAGCGTGAAGCAGTTGGAGTCATTGTTGACATTCACTTCAAGTCCGAGCCGTTCCTGCATTATGTCCTTTAGCGGCACCTCTTTCCATGATGGTATGTTGGCGGCATTATAGACGATTCCCCTTGCCGTGTCCACTACAGAGGGGACGCCAATGCCTACAGACTCCACGTCAGGATGCATCACACGGGAAATTACTTCTTCTATCGCATCCAGCACTTCTCCGCATGAACCTTTGGACGGGCACCGCAGCCTTTCTTTCCGGAGCAGCGTGCCTTTGTCCGCCAGTCCAGCCCTTATGCTTGTTCCTCCGAGGTCAACTCCTATTCTCATTTTTTTCTGAATATGCGTACATAGTCCACTTCCATCTCGCATGGGAATATGCTGTCATCCACTCCCTTCATTCCGCCCCAGTCACCTCCGACGGCCACATTCAGTATGAGATAGAGTTCTTTGTCGAACGGCCAGATAGACGGGTCGGAGAAGTCTGACGGCTCATATCTCAGATATACGTTTGACGGTTCGTCGAGGTAGTATGCTATTCCTTTGTCGCTCCATTCCATGCCGTATGTGTGAAAAGCCGTCTCCACATCCGGAACGGTGCGTGACATTGACACTTTCTCAGCCGAGCCGTCAAGTGTGGCCGTTGTGTGGACTGCCCCGTAGATTATGTTCTTGTCACAACCGACATATTCCATTATGTCAAGCTCCGAGTAATATGGATGGGCCTTTCTTCCGAAGAACCAGATGGCCGGCCATATGCCGTTGCCTCCGGGAAGCTTGGCGCGAACTTCGACACGTCCCCGGCTGATTTCCTTTTTCCCGCTTGTTGTGAGCCTGCCGGAAGTGTAGTCGCCGATTTTCTGGCCCTCGCCTGTCTTGATTGCGCGTATGACCAGCTTTCCGTCGCGCAGGAACACATTGTCCCGGCTGTCGGTATAATTCTCCCATTCATTGTTGCCCCATTTCCCTATGCCGGTGTCATAGTTCCATGAGCGTGTGTCCAACGCATGCCCGTTGAACTCGTCGTGCCACCACAGTTCTTCACCGTTGAGAAAAGGGTATGAGTCCTGTGTGACCTGGATTTTCTTTGTGCATTTCCCGCTTCTGTTTCCGTCTTTCTGCCTTAGGGTCACATTGTGAAGCCCTTTTCGGCCTATATGGCAGGTTACGGTGCTTCCTTGCCATGTGCTTCCGTCTGCTGTCCATTCATATGTGGACGAAGGGGTCTGGTTATCTGCGGTCAGTTTGAAGAAATTGGGACTTTCCCCGTCGCTCTCTACCGTAAAGGAAACTTCAAGCTTGTTGTCTTTGTGGCAGCTTGTGCAAGATGCGGCTGCGCAAAGGATGGCGGCGGGAAGAGCCGCCATCACTATTGTTCTGAAAATTCGTGTCATGTTGTCTGTCTATGGGTTCATGGCTTTATATGCGGCTTGTGTCAGAGAGGATGAAGGGTCGTCCGTGTCGTATTCAAGCATCCATACGAACATTCCTCCCGCGGAGTTGTCCTTTACCAGGGATGCCTTGTGTTCCACACTGCATTCCGGAGCGGAGACTCCTACATACCACAGGCCTCCTGTGCCCTGGCTGAGCATGTTCCTGGACGGTGCTGACGGGTCCATCTTGACAATCTCGCTGTACGGGAAATATGACAGGTATGAGTCTATGTCTCCCCATGTGGCGGACACTCCGGCCGGTATGTCGTATTTGATTCCGAATGCTCCTATGCCGATGAGAATCTTTTCGGCCGGAACCCCGTATGTCCCGAATCTTGAAATGTTGTCGCTGATGTTCCAGTCGGCGGCGTGAGGGCATGGGGTAAGGTCAGTGCTTCCGAAATGCATGAGGTTCATCCAGTCCAGGCGCGTCACAGAGCCGAGCCATGAGAACTCGTAGTTGTTCCATGCCTGCGGTACTGAAGCCGTGATGAAAAATCCTCCGCGCCCGGTATCCTCAGGCAGAGGCATCGCTTCGCCAAGCTCATTCATGAATGCCGCAAGTTCCTCTTCATTTGAAAGGCCTCCGAAATCGTTGTTGAGGTTATTGATGTAGATGTTCACTCCGTCCAGGCCGTATTGCTCCACGAATGACTTGATTTGTGCGATGATCCCTGTACGCAGGACAGGGTCGGCCGCTACGGTATTGAATGCGGTCTCGTTATATATGCCTGTTCCTCCAGGAAGCACGAGAGTTCCTGTTATGTCTATTATCACATAGACTCCTTCGTTATGTGCGAGGGAAACTGTTGTCTTCAGGTTGTTCAGGGCCGCGGCGTCAGGAAGGGTCAGCTGTCCGTCTTCCGTATTTACAGTAAGGGAACTTATCATCAGGTGCGTGATATGGTCCCATTGCACGGAAGCTGCCGTCGCCGAAATGCCGAGCACTCCCATGACCACTCTCTCATATTCTTTCGGTTCGAACGGCTTTGTCACTGTGACGTTTGATGTCCGGTAGTTCACAATCCCGTTTCTCTCGGCCTCGAAACGCAGTATGAAAGGCTCCGGGCTTGTAACTTCATATTCAAGAGCGCGCCCTGTGCTCACGGTCTGCCCGTCTATCAGCCATCTGCATGCCGTTCCTTCCGAAGGGGCGACCTGGGCTGTGAATCTGAGGGTGTCACCGATGTTGCACACATTCGTGGCCGCCCAGTCCATGTAGATGTATGGTGTCTCGTCGTCAGCAAATACGGGATTGCTGACTTTTTCGCTGCATGATGCGCAAAAGCATGTGCAGGCAATGAGTATGCATATGTATCTGAAAATTTTCATGTGATCTGTTGTTTTGGCAGGTAAATCCTGCGGTTACTGCTTGTCCCACCATACGCCCTCGGTCCAGTCATATCCCGGAACTCTTGCGATTGCTTCCATGTAATTGTCCGGATTCATTATCTGCTCTTCGACCGGATATGTGAGCCGGCGCGGGGTCTTGCCGTTTGACTGGTTACGTGCAGGCTGGTAGTTCGTGAATATGATTTCTGGTACCCCGGTGCGTCTCCAGTTTGCGAAAGATTCGAACGGATTGAGCACAAGCCCTACCCACATCTGCATGTTGATTTGTTCGAGCTCGCTTCCGCTGCGCAGAGGGTTGGCCTGTATGAATCTTGTGACATCCGCTTCTGACGGGGCCGGAGCACCATAGACTGTCATCATTTCCACGGAAGCCCTGAGGGCCTTGCTGAAATGCTCTGCTGGAGTACTGTCTCCAAAACCCCATCTGTATGCTGTCTCGGCAAGCAGAAGTTCCACTTCCGCATAGCTCATGTTGACATATGGCGCATCCAGGGCCATCAGCCAGAGGGAAGGCTGGAGGAACTGGTATTTCGGCTCGACAATGAAATCCTGTCCGTTGAGTTTTATTGTCATGTCAGGAGTCACGACGGTCGGGTCGTCGCCATAGTTCTCCCAGTCGAAACGGTCTGTGTATCGTGCCATTTCCGTATATGAGCGTGTTTTCTCATATACGAGGTCTGTTATGTCTGTGCCGTCCTCGAGGTAGCATGCACCGTATATCCTGATTCTCGGATCCGAGGTCTGCTCCATGTATGAGATGAGTTTGCGGGAAAAACGGAAATTGCGCGGCTCGGCCCTGAACCGGTTTGATAGGGCGTTCCCTCTGCCCGGACCGGCTGACGGATTGGCGAAATTCTCATATTTGATTCTGCACAGGTCCGCATTGCTTTCCATTACGCCGTTTTCTATGGCTATGCGTGCCTCTTCCTTGGCTTTGTCCGGATTGACTTTAATCAGTCTCAAGGCGAGACGCAGGCGCAGCGAATTGACATATTTTCTCCACTTGGCTGTGTCGCCGTCGTAGTATTGGTCGTATTTGATTACGTCCGTGCCTTTGCGCAGTTGTGCGTCCGCGATCTCAAGCTGACGGAAGAAGTCGTTGTATATTTCTTCCTGGGTGTCGTACTTCGGCTTGTATTGTCCGGTATAATATCCTTTCCCGGCTTCGGAGTAGGGAATGTCTCCGTACATGTCGGTGAGCTGCGCAAAAGTATATACGAGCATCAGGCGTCCGGCGGCATTGATGTTTGCCTGCGCAGGGTCGTCCTTGGTGCGCTCCACTATATCTACAAGGCCCTTGGCCATGCGTGTGTATCTCTGGAGCCACAGTTCGGCCATGTATGAGTCGTTCTTGATTCCGCAGCAGCCGTATTCGACCGTGCCCCAGTCTCCGCACCATTGCTGGACGAAGCCTCCGGGATACATGAAATGCCTGTGCCATTCCTGCCAGTCGTTTGTCAGGGTCATCTGGAGTGTCGGCAGCAGGAGGTTCGGGTCCATGTCTGTGGATTTCGTCGGATCTGAATTGAGGTCGCCGAA
>DBLW01000110.1 GCA_002298075.1 Bacteroidales bacterium UBA714
ACGGTGAACACCGCCGATGGAATCACAGACAGATTGATTCCGTTTTCCTGTCCCATGATGTGGTCCAGCGCGACAATTCCTTGAAAGACTGCCGCGTGTGCAAGCATCATGATGCCGTTGACATCGCCTATAGCATAGATGCGCGGCACATTCGTCTGCATGAACCCGTTGACTGCAATCCCTTTAGGAGTATAGACGACACCTGCCGCCTCAAGATTCAGCGAAGAAACGGCAGGCTTTCTTCCGACAGCCATCAGCACCTTGTCAGCAACAACTGTTTCCTCGCAACCCTTGCGCAAAAACGAGACTTCATATTCCTCACCATTGCCGCAGTTCCGTATTCCGGTCACCTGAGACTGGACATTTATCACGATTCCTTTACGGCCAAAACTCTGTCTCAGACGTTTGGAAAGGTCGGAATCGAAACGCGGCAGAATGTCCTTGCAATACTCAAGCACGGTGACCTCGCTGCCGAAACTGTTGAATATGGACGCGAATTCAAGCCCGATTACCCCTCCACCGATGACACAGAGCCTGCGCGGCACGTCCTCTGAATCAAGAATTTCACGCGAAGTCAGCACACCCGGAAGATCTGCCCCGGGCACAGGAAGAGAAGCCGGGACGGAGCCTGTCGCCATTATCGTATAATCCGCCGTAAACTCCATCACCTCTCCGTCAGCATCAACACAGACAGTATCGGCATCCTTGAAATATGCCCTGCCGCGTACAAAATTTATCATCTTATGCGCAAGCAGCCCCTCCACACCGGAACGGAGCTGCTGCACAACTGCATTCTTCCTCTCAACCACAGATTTGAAATCAAAGCTGTAAGCGACATCATGGAAACCGAAAGCAGATGCACCGCGAATCTCATCCATAACTCGTGCATTGCGGCAGAATGCCTTTGTAGGAATACATCCCTCATTCAGACATGTTCCACCTACAGGCCCGCTCTCAATCAGAGTGACCTCCACTCCCCTTTTTGCAGCCAGAAGGGCGGTCTCATAACCGCCCGGCCCGGCTCCTATTATGATTATTTTCATATTGTCATGATTATCTTGCCACAAAAAAGCTGCATTAACACCAGCAAACACAAAGTCACCTTATCGTCCGGCAGCCAGTCCGGCATCAGCCAAGGCCCTGTATGTCAGCACCGGACGCCTGGCCGCAGTAACCTCATCAAGTCTCCTTACCGGTGTGCCATGCGGAGCAGACTTCAGAATCTGAGGGTCAGCAACGGCCTCGCCAGCAATTCTCCTCATCACCTCAATGAATCCGTCCAAGGTCTCCTTTGATTCGGTCTCTGTCGGCTCTATCATTATAGACTGATGGAAAAGAAGAGGGAAATATATCGTCGGAGCATGATATCCGTAATCAAGCAGCCTTTTGGCAATGTCCAGGGTAGTAACTCCGGAAGACTGGTCAGCAAGCCCGTCAAAAACAAACTCATGCTTGCATACGCCTTCGACCGGTAGCCTGAAACAATCCTTCAGAGACTCCTTTATATAATTGGCGCCAAGCACTGCAAGCGGACCGGCCATCTTTATGTTCTGCTTTCCGAGCGCAAGAACATATGAATAGGCACGCAGAAGCACACCGAAATTGCCCATAAAGCCTGAAACCCTTCCGCATGACGTATCTCCTGCACATTGCCCATAGTCAACATGAAACGCACCGTCCTCCCCCTCGCATACCCTTGGCACAGGAAGATGCGGCACAAGATGAGCAGCGACTCCGACAGGACCGGCTCCAGGCCCTCCTCCGCCATGAGGAGTGGAGAATGTCTTGTGCAGATTCAAATGCATTACATCAAATCCCATATCTCCCGGACGCACAGTTCCGAGCAGCGGGTTCATATTTGCCCCGTCATAATACAGAAGTCCTCCGCACTCATGCACCAAAGATGCGATTTCCTTTATGTCCTTCTCAAATAGCCCTAACGTGTTCGGATTGGTCATCATGATGCCGGCAACCGTATCATCCAGAAGCGGCTTCAAGTCAGCCACATCCACAAGACCGGCACTGTTGGACTTCACCTGCACGACCTCCAGGCCGCAGACTGCCGCAGAAGCCGGATTAGTCCCATGGGCACTGTCCGGAACTATTATGCGTGTGCGCCTGAAATCCCCGCGGCTGTTATGGTAGCTGCGGATTATCATCAGTCCGGTAAGTTCCCCATGCGCACCGGCAAATGGAGCGAGAGTGAAACCTGCCATTCCTGTGATTTCCGACAGGGCACGTGCCAAATCACGGTAAAGCATGAGGGCACCCTGCACAGAAGAAGCAGGCTGAAGAGGATGCAGACCGGAAAACTCCTGCATAGAGGCAATCTCCTCATTAATCTTCGGATTATACTTCATCGTGCAGCTTCCCAATGGATAAAAACCGGAATCAACCCCGAAGTTCATCTGCGACAGATTGGTATAATGCCTCACGACATCAGGTTCGCTCACCTGCGGAAGACAAGGCCCGGATGAGCGCCTCAAGCCCTGCGGCAATTCCTCCAAACTCCTGCCCCATGTGTTCCGTGGCAATGAATATCCTTTCCGTCCCTCTTTGGAAAGCTCAAAAATCAGTTTGTCATAATACTTCATACAAGACGGATTTAAGATGTTCCACAACCCTGTCAAGTTCCTCCTTGGCAACCTTTTCCGTTACACAGAAATTCACAAGCGAATCCCCCACCTCAACAGCTCCGAACACTCCGATGTCAAGCAGAGCCTTCTGCAGCGAATCCACAGGCACCTTTGCCCGCAAAGTGAACTCTTTCAGGAACGGCTTGCCGAAAGCATCCTCAAAAAGCCCGGTATCAACAAGGGCATCATGCAGATAATGGGCACCGCCATAAGAGAGCGCGTTTACCTCACGCAGTCCTTCCGGTCCCATAAGCGACATGTAGACTGTAGCATACAAAGCCATCAAAGACTGGTTCGAACAAATGTTGCTCGTAGCTTTCTCCCGGCGTATATGCTGTTCCCTGGCTTGCAGTGTGAGCACAAAAGCCCGTTTGCCGTCCAAATCGGAAGTCGCTCCGACGATACGTCCAGGCAGTTTTCTCACAAATTCCTGCCGGCATGCAAGGAATCCGGCATAAGGCCCTCCGAAACACAAAGGCATGCCGAGACTCTGGGCATCACCGCACACGATGTCTGCGCCCCACTCTCCCGGTGTCTTTATGACCGCAAGCGAGGAAGGGTCCGAATATACCATCAGCAGAGCCTTGTGCGAATGCACCTCGTCCGCAAAACCGTCAAGATTCTCAATGATGCCATATCTGTTGATTCCCGGGACGAGAATTCCGGCCACATCTTCTCCTGAAAGCCCCTCCGTCATCGCATCCGCCGACGTTACACCACCGCAACAAGGTATGAAGCCCAGTTCTATGCCGTTATATGACGCATAGGTCTTCACCACATCAACCACCTGCGGCAACAACCCTTCCGAAACGAGCACCTTTGTCTTTTTCTTTGCGCAAGACACGGCCATAATGACGGCCTCCGCGGCGGATGTCGCTCCGTCATACATTGAAGCATTCGCGCAATCCATGCCCGTAAGCTCGGCAATCATGCTCTGGAACTCGAAAATATAGCGCAGAGTACCCTGCGAGACTTCCGGCTGATAAGGAGTATATGCAGTCTGGAACTCAGAACGCGATATGACAGAAGAAGCTACGGAAGGAGAATAATGGTCATATGCCCCGAGACCGCACAGACAGAGCAGTTTACTGTTGCGCGAAGCAAGGCCGCTGAAATACCGCCTTATCTCCAGTTCCGACATGGCATCGGGAAGAGAGTATTCCTTCCCGTACAGGACATCAGACGGAACATCCGAATACAGGTCCTCAAGGCGTCCCGCTCCGACACGTTCCAGCATCAGTCTTATATCCTCATCAGTATGAGGAAAATATGCAAAGCCCATATTACTAAAGCTTACTGCACATCTCCACGTATGCGGCGGCATCCATAAGCTCATCCACATGCGAAGAAGCGTCCAATTCCACCTTGATAATCCAGTTTGCGAACGCATCCTGATTCAGAAGCTCAGGAGCATCGACAAGCTCCTCATTTATCTGTGACACGACACCTGAAACAGGGCAATAAAGGTTGCTTGCAGCCTTTACGCTCTCCACGGCGCCGAACTCTTCACCTCTGGCGAACTCTTCACCTTCATCCGGCATTTCCACATAAGAAATGGCACCGAGAGCCTGCTGGGCATAATCAGTAATGCCAATGCAAGCATAACCACCATCTACTCTCACCCATTCATGTGACTCACTGTAAAGGAGTCCTTCTACAATCTTTGCCATAATCTTTATTTTTTATAATTGGTTGTGTAAAAACGTTTTTTGCATACCGTGCCCGGAAACGTCCGCTTGCGTATCCGGATTTCAACATGAGCGTCCAGTGACGCATATTCTTTCTCTACCATGGCTACACATACGCTCCGGTCTGTGGAGATTGACCTGTATCCTGTTGTGACGACACCGACCTGCACGCCTGCGACCTCAACCGGATAGCCTGCACGCGGCACGGCCCTGTCCTGAATCTCGATTCCCACTATCCTGCGCTGCAGTCCGGCCTCTTTCTGGGCAAGAAGAGCCTCGCGTCCGATGAAATCACCCTTGTCAAACTTCACGAACATGCCGAGCCCTGCCTCCAGAGGAGTTATCGACTCGCTCAATTCATGTCCGTACAGCGGCAGCCCGGCCTCAAAACGGAGAGTATCACGGCATCCCAGGCCGCAAGGCATGACTCCCGCATCAAGCAGAACATCCCATATCCCGCATATCGCCTCCGGAGAACAATAGATTTCAAAGCCGTCCTCTCCAGTGTATCCGGTCCTGCTGACAATCATTCCTGAGCCTTTCCATTCAGTCCGGCAATAAGTATAGAAAGCAAGGTCAGCGGCAGCATGAATGCCAAGCACCTCCGTCATGAGTTTCTCCGCAGAAGGTCCCTGAAGGGCAATCTCTCCCCACTGGGCGGAGCAATTCCTGATTTCCACGTCATAGCCTTCCGCCTGTGCGCATATCCATTCATAATCCCTGTCCGTATTGGAAGCGTTCACCACGAGGAAAAAACTGTCTTTTTCAAACTCCTTATATACAAGAAGGTCATCGACAGTACCTCCGTCAGGATAAAGCATCATCCCGTACAAGATCTTCCCGCAAGGTATCCCCGAGACATCATTGGTAAAAATGAAGTTCACGAATTTTTCCGCATCGGGCCCGCACACGGTTATCTCACCCATATGGGACACGTCGAACATTCCGGCATCATTCCTTACCGCATTGTGTTCGTCAATTATCGACGAATATTGTATAGGCATAATAAAGCCGCCGAAAGGGCTCATCTGAGCTCCGAGGGCAACATGCCTGTCATGAAGACAGGTCTTGAGAAGTTCTTCCTTTTCCATATCGAGTCATAATGTTCTTCTATTCCTGACGCAGGGAACGTCCTGCTATGAAATCCGGGTCAAGATATCCTTTTTCGATTTCGCATATCCGGTCCACCTGCTCACGGGTCAGCATGAGGGTTCCGCTGCAGAACTGTCCAACGAGAGAGTCCATAAGGTCTTCCATGCAATGTATTCCTCTCATGCAGGAAGCAAATTCCGTCAGATTCGCCACGCGCTGCCTTACGGAGCTGATTCCATGACGCCCGAGCTTTTCAACCGGAGGCTTCAAGGCATCCCGCATGGCATCAAGGTCAGCATCATAGAGAAGCGTCCCGTGCACGATGCTTTTCTCCGGAAGCATCTGCAGGGCATTGCCGGAGACCTTGCGTCCTTCAACAAGTATGTCGTTTCTTCCCGACATGGAGGAATCCAGCCCCAGACTCCCCAAAAAAGAATTCAGATTGGAAAGGTAGCTCCCGAACGCATCAGCAGTGCCATGTATCCCCGTAACTGCGGATATCATCAGATTTCCCTTGTCCGCATATACACATCCTCCCCCGCTCTTGCGGCGATAAACCTGCACTCCGTTTTCCGCACAATAGCCCGTGTCAACCTCGTCCTCAAGCGACTGGTTGCGCCCGATTATCACAGTCGGCGCCACACGCCACAGAAAAAAGGCGTCCTCCCCGACATTCCTCGCCACAAATTCCTCCATGGCAAGATAGAAGACCAGCCTCCTGTCACCCTCTTCCGGCAAAATGATGTGCTTCATGCTCAGAAAGTATTTCCGTTATAGTCTTAGTGTGTCAAGCGGCCCGAAAGGTTGCACCTGAGCCGTATAAATTTCCCCAAATTTAAGAAAAAGACCGGAATTCCAATATCCGGAGGAAGGTTTTTCATATATTTTTCAGGCATCATCACCCGCACGGCATCATATATGCCATTACATGGACAGACAATGCATAAAAGATTCATATTATGGGACAAGTAAATGTTAAAAAGGCTGCAGGCAGCCACAACTCCCTGACAATGAGGAGCATTTTTAATTTCCTGACAAAGCAGGGATATCATCCTACATACGAAAGCACATACATTCTTTTTGAGCTCGACGAAAATTCAGCCGTAGTCGAATACGAGGACGGAATACTATCCATAAGGCTGTTCTTCACTATAGATGAGGAGGCATACGGACTTTTCCTCGAGGCATCCAATGCAGCCATGATGGAGTCATTCATAGTAAAGCCTACGGTTCTGGACGACATGAAAAGCATCATGTTCAGCTGCGAAATGATGTGCGACACCCCTGGCGAATTCAAGAAATTCTTTCCGCGAGGCGTGGAACTGCTGAATGAGTCCCTGTACATGCACAAAGAAGAGATAAAGAAACTGATAGCTTCCGGAAAAGACCTTGCCGTCCAATCCCCGGACGAACAGTACGCCGCACTTCCTGAACGCAGAAAGCTTGTATCATAGCTTAAATGGCATACAAAACGGATGATGGTGACAATTTTTTGTCACCATCATCCGTTTTTCTTTGAAAAACTGGCTCAGCCCCGAAAACTATCATTTACGGCTCGCGACAAAAAGCACACCGGGATATTTTGTTATTCGCTCACGATCTTTTAGGGTTGTTTCGGGTCTCGGCCCGATCTCCTCGCTATTTTTATCAGTACAATTTGCATCAACCATTAATATATTGATTATTATGCATATATTTGCATTGATAAAACAAACTGCATCTTACTATGGACCCTAAAACTATTGCAGCCGGCTTAATCGCAGCAGCATTATTTGCATTCTCCGCCGCTCATGCAAATGAATCACAGGAAAAAACTTTCAAGGAAACAGCAGCGAAAGATACCGTAACAGCAGCGCTCGGGATAAGACGCGCTTCAGATGCCGTTCCTTACATCGTTCAGACAATACATTCGGAAGAGCTGGTTACGCACAAAGATGCGAACATCATCAGTTCCTTGAGCGGAAAAGTCGCCGGCCTTGTGGTCAATTCGACGGCAGGAGGAGCCGGAGCGGCAGTCTATGCCGTAATGAGAGGCATCAAATCTGCCGTATTGCCATCGAATGTGATGTATGTCATTGACGGCATCCCCATGTACGCAGACATGCAACCAGCCAACATGTCATTCTTTGGCAACAGCACTGCAGGCAAAACAGAAGCTGTAGCAGACATCAACCCGGAAGACATTGAATCAATAAGCGTGCTTCCCGGAGCATCCGCTGCCGCATTATACGGTTCATGCGCAGGTAACGGCGCAATCCTCATAACAACAAGAAGCGGAACCGAAGGCAAGACCGCCGTGACTCTCTCAAACAATACTGAGTTCACCTCTCCTTTCATAACGCCGGAGCTCCAGAACAGGTACGGTTCAACAAACTCACTAAGCTGGGGAGAACGGCTGCCGGAATCATTAAGGGAAAACTACGACCCGCGCAAAGACTATTTCCAGAGAGGCTTCACAACGACAGAAAGTGTCACCATATCTTCCGGAACACGAAAGAACAGGTTCCATATTTCCGCAGCAGCCGTAAATTCCAAAGGCATCATACCCAACACCGCATACAACCGCTATAATTTTTCATTCAGGGATGTTGCAAGCCTTTTCAACGGCAAACTGGAAATTGACATGGCAGCCAAACTGATATTCCAGAATGACAGGAATGCAGTAAACTCCGGAGCTTCGGGAACCAATCCACTGCCGTCCGCCTATCTTTACCCAAGAGGAGAATCGTGGGAAAAGGCCAAGGTCTTCAAAATTTATGACCCGCAATCCCATACAGATGTCCAGAACTGGGCATTCAGCAGCTCATTTCCTACCCTACAGAATCCATATTGGATAAATTACAACAACTTGTACACCGGCAAAAAGACGAGAGGCATAGCTGATTTCGGCATTTCATACAAAATAACCGACTGGATGAAGCTGTCAGGACGGGCACATGCCGACATTGCCGGAATCAGAGAGGAAACGAGACTCTCCGCATCAACCCCGGAGTACATAACGCAGTCCAAAAGCGGCTACTACGGCACTGAGGACTCGGATATCCGGCAGATATACTCCGACCTTCTGCTTGACATCAGCAAGAATTGGAAAAACTGGAGCCTGCATGCGGATGCCGGCGGAAGTTTCAATGAAATAGCTTCTTCAAAAAAAGAAATAGAAGGTCCGCTGGTCGATTTCTTCACTAATTGTTTCCGTATGGAAGCACTGGACCGAACATATATGTCCATTTCACACCGCAACCGGAAAGAACAGTCAGAAGCCGCATTCGCCTCTGTTGAGGGAGGATTCAAGAATATGGTATTCCTTACTGCAAGCGGGCGGGGCGACTGGAGCTCACGCCTGCTTGGCAAGCGCACTGAAAAACATTTCGGGTTTTATTGGTCGGCAGGAGCCAGCTTAATCGTTTCAAATATGTTCAGGGAAATGCCGGAGAATATGAGCAGGATAAAAATATACGGTTCCTATGCCACAGCCTCATCACATTCCGGCAGCATGCGGGCATTCGACACGACAGACTCCGTCTCCATGCTACGCGAAATTACAGGGTCATGGGAAGTCGGACTCGACATGGATTTCCTCAAATGGTTCAATCTGAACGGAACTTTCTACAACGTTACAACCATGAGCCCGCTTATGGCGGCAAACAGCTACATTACAGATAATGTTTCCATACGCAACCGTGGAGTTGAGATTACACTCAATTTCAGCAAAGGATGGGGAATGTTCCGCTGGAGCAGCAGATATATGGTTTCCTCCAATTTCAACAGGATTACGGCTATGCCGAACGATATCTATATATTATCCATACAATACCCGATATCGTATTACTTCAGAGAAATAATAAAGGAAGGCGGCCGTCTCGGGGACGTTTACTCCTATGCAGAACTCGAGACGGACGGCAAAGGCTCAATAGTCCTTGATAAAAATGGCCGGCCAACATTAATGATGACAAATGATGCAATAAAAATAGGGAACGTATTGCCCAAGGCAAACATGGCCTGGGCAAACAGCTTCAAAATCGGAGACTTCAGCATAGGGATGGTCATCAGCGCCAGAATTGGAGGAAAAGCAGTATCATTAACAAATGCATTACTCGACAGCTACGGAGTCTCAGAAGCCTCAGCTGCCGCACGCGACAAAGGAGGCGTAAATGTAGACGGGAAAACCATGGCAGATCCGAAAAAATGGTACTCGGCCATAGGAGGAGAACATTGCATTCCCCAATATTACACATACTCAGCGACCAATATCCGTATTCAGGAAGCGTCAATCGGCTATACTTTCCCGCGCAAAATGCTCGGCAACGTCTGCGAACTGACCCTCCAGCTTACAGGCAGAAACCTGTGCATGCTATATTGCAAGGCACCTTTCGACCCGGAAGTCATAGCGTCCTCATCCCACACGCTCATGGGAACAGATTATTTCATGACTCCTTCAACAAGAAACCTCGGCTTTAACATAAGACTCACCTTCTGACAGAAGCGCAACTATACAATTATCCCCAGAAGGCCAACACAAGCTATCCGGGGACAATTGTATAGTTTCAGGCAAGATTACTCCGCCTTATTACATTCCGGGCCAAGGTTCTTGTTGAGAAGAAAGCATCCGGCGACAGCCGACAGGACAGAGCCGCACAGCACACCGAGCTTGGCCTGGCTGAGCAGGGCCGCACCTTCGGCACCAAGACCGGCATAAGAAAGGTCTGCAATGAACATGGACACGGTAAATCCGATTCCGCACACCACGCACACGCTCGCAAATGCCTTCCATGTCGTTCCTTCAGGCAGAGAAACAATCTTCATGCGTATAGCAAGCCATGAGAACGAGAAGACTCCGAGGAATTTGCCGACGACAAGTCCGAGCATCACAGCAAGGCCGACTCCGGAGAACAGGCTGCTTATGCTCATCTGCGAAAGGTCTATACCCGCGTTCGCAAATGCAAATAGAGGTATCACTATATAGCTTATTGGCACGTGCAGCATGTCTTCAAGATCCTGCAGCGGGCTGATCATCTTATCCGCGGCAGACTCAATGCTCTTGAGAACTCCTATCTGGTCATTGTCCAGAACTATAGTGTTGTGCCTGTCATCTATGTCGATTACAGGGAACTTGCCGATATTCTCCCTAATGCGTTCAAGATAATGTCCTGTACCCTTCTTCAATGTCGCAGGAACGCAGAAAGCCACTATGACTCCCGAAATCGTGGCATGTATCCCGGAGTTCAGCATAGTGTACCACAGCACAAGCCCGACGCTTATATAGAAAGCCTTTGCCCTGACCTTGCTGGCATTGGCAGCCACCATGATTACCACGCAGAGGGCCGAAAGGGCAAGATACATCAAATTGATGTCAGATGAATAGAACAGGGCAATCACGATGATTCCCCCAAGGTCATCAGCCACTGCGAGTGCCGCAAGGAAAATCTTAAGCCCGGACGGGACCCTTGACTTGAAGACCGACAGCACACCAAGCGAAAAGGCTATGTCAGTTGCCATAGGAATCGCAAGACCGCGCTGCATAGCAGCATCGTGAGGGCACAGGAGCCAGAACAGGAGCACCGGAACAATCATGCCTCCGCACGCGCCTATTATAGGAAGGAGAGCCTTGTCACGCGTTGAAAGCTCACCGACACGTATCTCACGCTTGATTTCAAGACCTACCGAAAGGAAGAATATCGCCATCAGAAAGTCATTTATGACCTGCCCGAGAGTCATGGTATGCCCACCATGGCTGAAAAAATTGAAATCGCCTACAGAAAGGCTCACAGGATTCTGCCAAATGGCGAAATACCACTCCTTTACGGAAGGTATGTTGGCACATGCCAGGGCCAAGACAGTAAACAGAATCAGCACCACACTTGAATTGACATGCCTTCTGAATTTGCTGAGGAAACTGTAGTTCCTTGTCCACTCACTACTTTCAGACATACTTTTTTTGTTTTAGATTCAACTTGTTGTTTCTAATGCTTGCCATTGATGCCGGAGAGACCGTATCATTCACAGCCACATGCCGGCTTTTCCATAAGGGCTGCAAAAGTAGGCATTTTTGTCAAACTAATTGCGAGTTTGGACATTTTTTCATAAATTTGCCGCCTGTTTGCCAAGGCTTTGCCTCAGGCATAATGAACCGACAAATATAAACTTACAGATATGGCTAAAGAAATCAAAAACGAAAATGCCGAAGCAGTGGCTGAGGCAGTTTCAAAGACGGAATTGTTTTTCACTGAGAACAAGAAGGTTCTCCTTACGGTACTTGCCGTCATTCTTGTTGCCGGAGCAGCATTCTTCTGCTGGCACAAGTTCATCAACCAGCCTAAGGTAGAGGAAGCCCAGGCACAGATGACGCTTGCCGAGGCCAATTTCCGCAATGCAGCAGACTCAACCGGATATGCTCTCGCACTCAGGGGCGACGGAAACGTGCTCGGCTTCGAACAGATTATAGACGAGTACGG
>DBLW01000200.1 GCA_002298075.1 Bacteroidales bacterium UBA714
CTTGTGATAGAGATATGGAACCTCGTGTTCATGCAGTACAACCGCAAGGCAAGCGGAGAACTTGAACTTTTGCCGAACAGGAATGTTGACACGGGCATGGGCTTCGAGCGCCTCTGCATGGCTCTCCAGGGCAAGCAGAGCAACTATGACACAGATGTGTTCACCGGAATGATTCACAAGATTGAAGAGCTTTCCGGCCAGAAATACGGCACCGACGCCAAAAAGGACGTGGCCATGCGCGTAATCGCGGACCATATCCGGGCAATCAGCTTCTCGATTGCCGACGGACAGCTTCCTTCAAATGTAAAGGCGGGCTATGTAATCAGGAGAATCCTCAGGCGCGCAGTGCGCTACGGCTACACTTTCCTCGGATTCAACGAGCCTTTCCTGTGCCGTCTCGTCAGCCAGCTTGCAGATGACATGGGAGAATTCTATCCTGAGATCATCAGCCAGCAGACACTTATAGAAAGGGTCATCAAAGAAGAGGAGATGGCTTTCCTCCGCACCCTCGACAGGGGCATACGCCTGATGGACAACATCATGGAGAAGTCCAAGGAGAGAATGACGATATCCGGCGAGGACGCTTTCACCCTATACGACACATTCGGCTTCCCTATCGACCTGTCTGAGCTTATCGCTTCCGAAAACGGCTTCAAGATAGACCTTGAAGGCTTCAATGCCGAGCTTTTGAAACAGAAGGAGAGGGCACGCAACGCCACTGCGATAGAGTCCGGCGACTGGGTTGAGTTCACCCGTTGCGAGAATATCGAGTTCCTCGGATACGACAGAACCGACATCGAAGGCGTGCAGCTCACAAGACACCGCACCGTCAAGGCCAAGAACAAGACAATGTACCAGCTCGTTTTCGAGCGCACACCTTTCTACGGCGAGATGGGAGGCCAGGTCGGCGACACCGGATATATCGTTTCGGAGAGCGGCGAGAAGATACTCATCACGGATACAATAAAGGAAAACAATCTGACGATACATGTCGCGGAGCGCATACCATCCGACTGCACGGAAAGCTTCAGCCTCCATGTTGACAAGGAAAGGAGGACCGCCATAGAGAACAACCACACTGCCACCCACCTGCTGCACAGGGCATTGCGCGAGATTCTCGGCACACACGTGGAGCAGAAAGGCTCATATGTCTGCGACAGATACTTCCGTTTCGATTTCTCGCACTTCGAGAAGCTTACTGACGAGCAGTTCGACCGTGTGGAGAAGAGGGTCAACGCCCTGATAAGGGAGAACAGCCGGCTTGACGAAAACCGTAACGCCACAATGGAGGAGGCACAGCAGATGGGGGCCATGGCACTCTTCGGTGAAAAATACGGAGACACTGTGCGCGTGGTGAAATTCGGAGAGTCATGCGAGCTGTGCGGAGGTACACATGCATCTGCGACAGGACGAATCGGTTTCTTCAAGATTTTGTCAGAATCTGCCATAGCTGCCGGAGTGCGCCGCATAGAGGCCACCACCGGACTTCATGCCGAGATGGTAGTTGACGGCATGGAAAACAGCCTTCGCGTGGCAAAGGCCTTCTTCAACAATGCACCGGACCTCGCTGCGGCCATAAAGAAAATGGTGAGCGAGAACGAAGAGCTGAAGAAGAAGATGGAAGAGGTAATCAAGGAGAAGACCATAGCGCTCAAGCATTCGCTCACAGAGATAGCAAAGGTGATTAACGGCATCAATGTAGTATGCATAGACTATGAGATGGACCCGGCAATGCTCAAGAATGCCGCTTTCATGCTTCAGAAAGAAGCGGAGAACCTTGTCATCGCGGCTGCTTTCGAGTCGGCCGGGAAGCCTCAGCTTCTGCTCATGTACTCTGAGGACCTCGTGAAGGCAGGTCACAATGCCGGTGCTGATGTGCGCGAAGCCGCAAAGCTCATCCTCGGAGGAGGTGGTGGACAGGCCGGACTCGCGACAGCGGGAGGAAAGAACCCGGAAGGCCTGAAGGACGCACTCGCAAAGATGATTGAAGCAGCTACAAGATAAATCAGGAAAGAGAGCCAAAGATGAAGAAACTCGACCGGTTCATAATAAAGTCTTTCATAGGACCGTTCATAGCGATCCTGCTGGTCGTGGTGTTCATCCTCATGATGCAGTTCCTGTGGCTGTACATTGATGAGCTGGTCGGCAAGGGACTGAGCTTCAAGGTAATACTTGAGTTCCTCGGCTGGGGAAGCGCCACATTGCTTCCCCTGTCACTGCCTCTTGCCACCCTGCTTGCGTCAATGATGACCCTCGGAACGCTCGGCGAGAACAATGAGCTTCTGGCCATCAAGGCCGCCGGCATCTCGCTCCAGAGGGTCCTCGTGCCGCTCGGGGCTGTATGCGTCCTGATAAGCATAGGCGCGTTCTTCGTGTCCAACAACCTCATTCCGGTAGCTTACAACAAGATATATACTCTCCGTGACGACATAGGCAGGACCAAGGAAGAGATAAAGATTCCGACAGGAACCTTTTATAACGGCATCGAGGGATATATCCTGCGCGTGAACGACAGGGACGAGGAAAGCGGGATGATGCACGGGGTCATGGTCTATAACCATACCAAGAACAAGGGAAACACAAGCCTTGTGCTGGCCGATTCCGCCCTCATGAAGATGTCCAAGGACAAGAGCTACCTTTCTTTCATCCTGTACGACGGCTCGGACTACGAGGAGACCAATGTCAAGAAATACCGTGACACCTCGCTCCAGCTGCAGAAGATAGATTTCCACAGGCAGGAAATGATTATCCCGCTGGAAAACTATGCGTTCCAGAAATCAGACTCGAGCAGGTTCGACGACCAGGTGAAGTCTATGAAGCTGCAGCAGCTTTACCACGGACAGGACTCCATCGGGGCACTTGACAGGAACAGCAAAAACGAGAACCTGACAGCTATGAGGGCGTCCAAGGTGCTCAGATACAATTCTCAGCTGGATACAGCAGGCAAAGAAGGCAGGAGCCATCCGCTTGTCATGCAGGAGAATGAGACATGGAAGAATGCGGACGAGGAAATCAAGGCGCTTGAAAAAGCCAAGGCAAATGCGGACGAACTTCAGCTGACCCTTTCTTCATATTCGCGTGAACGATATCATCACACTTACACGCTGAGGCTTATCGACATCGAAATATTGAAGAAATTCGCGCTTTCGCTCGCATGCCTGATATTCTTCTTCATAGGTGCGCCTCTCGGTGCCCTGATAAGGAAAGGAGGCCTCGGAACGCCGGCAATCATATCCGTGCTGTTCTTCGTGGTGTATTGGGTAATCGACATCTCAGGAACAAAGCTGGCGAGGGACGGGGCAGTGGCACCTTTCCACGGCGTATTCATCTCGGCCTATATACTGCTGCCGACTGGACTGTACCTGACGTGGCAGGCCATAAACGACTCGTCAATATTCAACATAGGAAATATCCGCAACGGATTCAGAAAGACTAAAGCAAAGATAATGGGAGTTTTCAAAAAGACGCGTATCGTATATATGGGTACGCCTGAATTTGCCGTAGCTCCGCTTGAAGAGCTGCTCGGGAACGGACACAAGGTCGTCGGAGTTGTCACGGTAGCTGACAAGGCAAGCGGACGCGGCCTGAAGGTCAACGAAAGCGCGGTGAAGAAATATGCCGTGGAGCATGGGATTCCTGTCCTGCAGCCGGTATCACTCAAAGACCCGGATTTCATAGAGGCCCTGAAGGCATGGAAGGCGGACATTTTCGTGGTCGTGGCATTCAGGATGCTTCCGAAGGTGGTATGGGAGATTCCGAAGCTCGGGACATTCAACCTTCATGCCGCCCTTCTTCCGCAATACCGCGGTGCGGCCCCTATCAACTGGGCTGTGATAAACGGGGAAAAGACAACAGGAGTGACTACCTTCATGATTGACGAGGGGATGGACACCGGACGCATAATGTACAGGAACGTATGCCCGATAGGCCCGGAAGACACTGCAGGAGATGTCCATGACAGGCTTATGGAGCTTGGGGCGAAGCTCGTGTGCCTGACAGTTGACTCCATCATAGAAAACAATGTGGAATTCAGGATACAGAAGAGCTTCATACAAGGCTCGGAGATTCTGAAGCCTGCTCCGAAGATAACAAAGGAGCTTTGCCATATCTGCTGGAATGACACCGTCAAGCAGATTCATGACCTTGTGCGCGGTCTGAGTCCTTATCCTGGAGCATTCACGGAGCTTGTCAAGGACGGCAAGGCGACACAGATGAAAATATTCCGCACATTGAAGATAGAGGGTGAGGAATACAGGAAGATGCTCGCACAGAACAACATTGATGAAGCCGTGCCAGGAACAATTCTCTCAGATGGAAAGACTTATCTTGCGATAGCTGCGTCAGACGGGGCCGTATCGGTGACGGAGCTGCAGCTTGCCGGAAAAAAGAGGATGCAGGCCAAGGATTTCCTCATAGGTTTCCGTGACCCGCAGGACTATGCCACAAGCGAAGGCACTTCATCACAGGTGACCGGAAGACAATAGCTGCTATGGGCAAGGAAATCGTGATAATATGCGACGGGGCATTCCCAAAGACAGAATACCCGAGATATCTTATACGCACTGCAGACTTCATCATTTGCTGCGATGGCGCCCTGCGCAAATTCCTCAGGAACAGCAAGGCCATTTTCGGCGCTGAGCGTCTGCCGGACAAGGTAATCGGTGACATGGACTCCCTGTCACCGGCAATGAAAGCCAGGTACGGAGACCTGATTGTCACTATTGACGAGCAGGAGAACAATGACCAGACCAAGGCTTTCACATGGGCACTGGAGAATATCGGCGGGATAGGCAGAATCACGATACTCGGCGCGACCGGAGAGCGTGAGGACCATACGATAGGTAACATATCGCTTCTTATGGAATATGCCAGGACATACCGCCCGCAGGACAGGGGAATAGACGTGCAGATGATATCTGACCATGCCACGATTTTCGCCATCACCGGCACTTTCGAAATGGAGTGCGGAGAGGGCCGCAAAGTTTCGATATTCAGCCCGGACAACAGTCTCAGAATCACATCTGAGGGCCTTAAGTTCCAGACCTGCAACGTAGTTTTCGACAACTGGTGGCAAGCAACCCTCAACCTGGCCGTAAAGGACAGGGTCAGGCTGGAGCTGAGTCACCCGTCAATCGCATTGGTCATGCTGAATTAGCCCCATTACGATTGACATTCATTAGGAATTAAGCAAATTAAGTTATATATTTGAACCGGAAAATCAATTTTTGATTTTATTTTTCAAGCAATGGAAACGAAAAAGTACTTTCCGACCGTAGAGGCCATTGAAAACGCGTCACGCGTACTCGACGAAATCATCGAACCTACTCCTTTCATGAGGAACAGCAACCTGTCCGACCTTTATGATGCGGACGTTTACCTCAAGAGAGAGGACCTTCAGATAGTGAGGTCATACAAGATAAGGGGAGCATACAACAAAATCAGGTCAATCGAACCTGAAGTCCTCAAATATGGAATAGTGTGCGCAAGCGCTGGAAACCATGCACAGGGAGTCGCCCTTTCCTGCAACAAGCTGCAGATAATGGGTTCGATTTTCATGCCGACCACCACTCCGAAGCAGAAAATCGAGCAGGTGAGGATGTTCGGAAAGGAATACATTGACATAGTGCTGACAGGCGACACTTTCGATGCTGCCAATGCTGCGGCAATCGAGTTCGCAGGCAAGAGCGGACGCACTTTCATCCCGCCGTTCGACGACCCTAAGGTCATAGAGGGACAGGGAACGATAGGACTTGAGATAATGAAGCAGGCCAAGGAGCCGCTTGACTATATATTCATCCCTATCGGAGGAGGCGGACTTGCCTCAGGACTCGGCGCATATATCAGGCAAGTGTCACCGCAGACAAAGATAATCGGCGTAGAGCCTGCCGGAGCACCGTGCATGAAGACCGCCATTGACAAGGGAGAGGTGATAGAGCTTGAGCACATTGACAAGTTCGTGGACGGAGCTGCAGTGAAAAAGGCCGGTGCAACCACTTTCGGAATATGCAAGGACATTCTTGATGACATTATCGTGGTTCCGGAAGGGGCTGTGTGCACGATGATAATACAGATGTACAACAAGAGCGCCATCGTGGTTGAGCCTGCGGGCGCATTGTCAACCGCCGCATTGAAATTCTATGCGGACAAGATAAAGGGCAAAAGGGTCGCATGCATCGTCAGCGGAAGCAACAACGACATCACAAGGATGGAGGAAATACGCGAGAAGTCACTTCTTTATGAAGGCCTGAAGCATTATTTCATAGTGAACTTCCCTCAAAAGCCAGGTGCGGTGCTCTCGTTCATACGGGACGTAATCGGCCCTTCTGACGACCTCGTGTATATCCAGTACATAAAGAAGACCAACAAGGATTTCGGCCCTGCCCTCATCGGAATAGAACTTTCTGCAAAGGAGGACTTCTCCGCACTGATGAGCCGCATGGACTCGAACGGGATATCATACGAATACATAAACGAGAACAACAAATTATTTGAAATACTTATCTGACATGACTGGAATCGACTGGAGCAAACTTACATTTTCCTACACAAAAACGAACACAATGCTATGCAGCCGCTGCATAGGCGGACAATGGACACCTGTGGAAAGCAGGACCGACGACAACATAAGCATCAGTGCTTTTGCCGGCGGACTGCACTACGCCATCGAATGCTTCGAAGGCCTCAAGGCTTTCAGGGGCAAGGACGGTAAAGTAAGGCTGTTCCGTCCTGAAGAAAATGCAAAGAGGCTTCAGAGATCAGCAAAATACCTTGGCATTGAGGCGCCTTCGACCGAGATGTTTGTGGAGATGTGCAAGAGGATTGTAAGGGAAAACATTGATTTCCTCCCTCCATACGGTTCACACGCGTCCCTGTACCTGCGTCCGACACTTATAGGATTCAATCCGCAGCTCGGCGTGCAGTCCTCGAAAGAGTCTCTGTTCATGATGCTTTGCTCCCCTGTAGGGGCGTATACGGGAGGCACCCTTGAGGCCATCGATGTAGTAATCGCAAGGAATTATGACAGGGCGGCACCGAACGGATGCGGAGCCTACAAGGTAGGCGGGAACTATGCTGCTTCGCTGTACTCCCTGAACGTTGCGCATGAGTTTGGCTACAAGGCCGTGCTTTATCTTGACCCGGCCACAAAGACCACTATCGATGAGTTCAACTCATCGAATTTCTTTGCGATAAGGGGCAATTCGTACATAACTCCAAAGTCCGACAGCATCCTTCCTTCAATCACTAACATGTCTCTCGAGACAGTGGCTGCATATGTGGGAATGGATGTGGAAAGAAGACCTGTACCTGTTGAAGAGCTTTCAACTTTCGAGGAGGTCGGAGAATGCGGCACCGCAGTGGTGATAACGCCGGTGCACAGACTTGCGGACAAGCCTTTCCTTGAGTCCGAAGAGGAGACGGTATATACTTACGGTGACGGACTGTGCGGAGAAAAGAGTCTCCGTCTGTACAACATGATTACCGGCATACAGTACGGTGAGATTGAAGACCCGTTCGGATGGACAGTATTTGTTGATTAGGACAGCTACACATGAAAAGATGGTCTGGCTAAAGGAAATTAGTCAGACCATTTTTGTTTTATGGAATAATCCTTATTCATTTACGTCCGTTTAACAGTCCGGAGCTACTGCGTCAAAACCGGTTTTGTCTTGGGTATAGTACACCACGGTCATTTTATTCTGCCGGATTGTTATGGTCGCATTATTTAGGCGCAATCCTGTATAGGAAGCCTGCTATGAGAGCGAATATCAGATTCGGGAGCCACAGGGCTACGGCAGGAGGCAGAGCCCCCGTATGCACGAACATCTGGCTGAACCGCAGGAAAAGGATGTAGGTGAAAGCCAGGGCAATGCCTATTCCGATATTCCAGCCGATGCCTCCCCGACGTTTCTTCGAGGAAAGGGCCACTCCCATCACCGTCAATATGAAAGCGGAGAACGGCAGGGCAAAGCGCGTATTCTTTTCAATAAGCGCGAATTTGACATTGGCATCCCCGCGCATCCGCTGAGTGTCAATGAGCTGGTTCAACTCCTTGTATGTCAATGTCTCAACAGTCTTTTCAGTAAGATAGAAGTCCTTGACGGACAGGTCAATGACAGTATCAAGCTGTCTTCCGCTCCTTATATGGTCAGTCAGGTCATCGTTATATTCCCTTACAAAATACTTTTTGAGCCTCCAGCTGCCCTTGAGTGTGTCATAGACGGCCGTCTCCGCTGAAATCTTGGAAATCAGCTTGCCGTCCTCTATCTTTTCCAGTGTGAATCTGTAGGCGGTATTGTTCCATGAACTGAATGACTCCGCGAAGACGAATTCTCCCGGCGCAATCTGATAATGCACATTGCGCCCCACGCTCTTGAACCTGGCCTTGAAATATTTGTTCTCGAACTCCAGCCTGGTCTTGTTGGCGTCCGGTATCACGAAAAGGTTCAGGCACAGAGACAATATGGCAATGAGTGTGGCCGAAAACACATACGGCACCATCATCCTGTGGAAACTGATTCCGCATGAGAGTATAGCCACAATCTCCGAGTCCGCAGCCATCTTGGAAGTGAAGAAAATCACCGTAATGAACACGAACATAGGGCTGAACATGTTCATGAAATAAGGCACGAAGTTCACATAATAGTCAAAGATTATGGCCTTCAGCGGAGCTTCCTTGCTGACGAAATCGTCAATTTTCTCGCTTATGTCGAAAATTATGACGATTCCGATTATCAGCAGCAGCGCGATGAAGAACGTGCTTATGAATTTCCTGACAATGTAAATGTCAAGCTTTCTCGGTACCAGATCCATATTGTCAAAGTCTTGTCATTATCCTGCGCACCGTTTCATCTTTCCAAGAGCTGAAATCCCCGTCAATGATATGCTTGCGGGCCTGGCGGACAAGCTCCAGGTAGAACGCGAGGTTGTGCTCGCTGGCAAGCTGTCCGGCAAAAAGCTCACCGGCCACAAACAGATGGCGCAGATATGCCTTGGTATAAGTGTGGTCAACAAAAGATGTCCCCTTAGGGTCTATCGGAGAGAAATCGTCAGCCCATTTGCGGTTCTTTATGTTGATTATGCCGTCCCATGTGAACAGCATTCCGTTGCGTCCGTTACGTGTCGGCATTACGCAGTCGAACATATCGACTCCGCGGGCTATTCCTTCAAGAAGATTGGCAGGAGTGCCCACGCCCATGAGATAGCGCGGCTTGTCATCCGGAAGAATAGGGCATACGACCTCAAGCATCTCATACATTTTCTCAGTAGGCTCCCCTACAGCAAGTCCCCCGATGGCATAGCCTTCACGGTCAAGCGCGGCAGCATGCTCCACTGCCGCACGCCTGAGATCCGGATATACGCAGCCCTGGATTATCGGGAAGAGGGCCTGCCTGTATCCGTAAAGCGGGTCAGTCCCGTCAAAACGCCTTACACAGCGCTCCAGCCACCTCTGGGTCAATTTGAGAGATTTTGCTGCATATTCGTAAGTCGCATCTCCCGGGCAGCACTCGTCAAGAGCCATGACGATGTCCGCACCGATGACACGCTGTGTGTCCATATTGTTCTCCGGCGTGAATATGTGCTTGGAACCGTCTATGTGAGAACGGAAAATGCACCCGTCCTCGGTAAGTTTGCGTATCGGACTCAGTGAGAACACCTGGAATCCGCCGCTGTCCGTCAGTATCGGCCTGTCCCATGACTCGAACTTGTGGAGTCCGCCGGCAGCCCTGAGCACGTCAAGCCCCGGACGCAGGTAAAGGTGATAAGTGTTTCCGAGTATGATTTCCGCCCCGATATCTTCCTTGAGGTCCTTATGGTATATGCCCTTGACCGAACCTACCGTGCCCACTGGCATGAATATCGGTGTATGTATCTGTCCATGGTCAGTGGTTATAGTTCCGCATCTTGCGGCAGAGCCCGGGTCACTGTGAGTCTTTATAAAATCCATTTCCTATGTTTTCCTTGATTACCATGTCCGATTTCCGTAATGCCGGCACCGCTTCCCGGCCGCATCAAAACGGAAATTTCGGGGTAGCCGTCTTGATTTTTGTCACGAGAAATGATTTTCAGACAGCTTCCGAACGCCAAAGGTAGTAAAATTCAAGCAAAATCCCGTATATTTGTCACCGACTTGCTCTCAGGCAAGACCACACTGGACATAATTATTTACCAATATGAGAAATAACCACATTTCAGCCAGGCTCATCCTGATGAATTTCCTGGAGTTTGCAGTCTGGGGAGCCTACCTCACATCACTGGGACGTTATCTCGGCAATATAGGGCTGAGCAACGAAATCAAATGGTTCTTTGCAATGCAGGGAATAGTATCCATCTTCATGCCTGCGCTTATGGGCATAGTGGCCGACAGGTACATGCAGGCCCAGAAAGTGCTTTCGCTATGCCACGGGCTTGCGGGAGTGTTCATGGCCGGAGCCGGATTCTACTGCATGTCAGCGGGAGACTCAGTGCAGTTTGCCCCGCTCTTCGCCCTCTACAGCCTCAGCGTCGCATTCTTCATGCCGACAATCGCGCTTACCAACTCCGTGGCATACTCTGCCCTCGAAGGAGCAGGAAAAGACCCTGTCAAGGCATTCCCTCCGATCAGGGTATTCGGTACCATCGGTTTCATATGCAGCATGCTCCTGACCAACTGGCTCAAAATAGACGGAGTGGCAATGCAGGATTCATACACCCAGCTCATCCAGTCCGGAGCAATGTCAATAGTGCTCTGCCTCTACGCGCTCACAATGCCATCCTGCCCTGTAAAGCCTGCAACTGAAAGCAAGAGCATCGTGGACAGCCTCGGCCTGAAAGCGTTTACTCTTTTCCGTGACAGGCAGTTCGCCATATTCTTCATCTTCTCGATGATGCTCGGCGCGTCGCTCCAGATAACCAACGGCTACGCAAACACTTTCCTCGGCTCATTCGGCTCAGACCCTGCGCTCGC
>DBLW01000188.1 GCA_002298075.1 Bacteroidales bacterium UBA714
AGAATGCCGAAAATGAAAGTCACAATGAAAACCGCATTCCAGCCGAGCGTACCATGCCCGGCCATCCATCCGAAACCGACACCGGAAATCAGAGTGGCCGCATAACAGAATATGCCCACGAAACCGTTTGCCGAAGCCGAGGCCTTCTTGGTGGCATACTGCGACGCACTAACACCGAGCAGCGCCTGCGGTCCATATACAAAGAAACTTGAAAGCACTATGAACAGGGCATTGAAAATCCATGGAGCATCAGACGGCGTTAGCCAGAAGCATATGAAACTCAAAGTCGCGCCCGCCATACAGATGACACAGGTGCGTATTGTCCTGTTTTTCATGAACCTGTCTGTGAACCATCCCGCCACAAGCGTTCCAAGAACCCCTCCGATAAGCTCCGACGCGGCCACAATGCTTGCCGACAACGAAATGTCGAATCCCTTATACTGAGTAAGAAAAGACGTTCCCCATTCAAGAATCGTGAACCGTATCACATATACACAGAAATCAGCCACGGCCACAATCCATATGTAAGGATTCCTGAACACCATCCTGTTGACGAACTTCTTGAATGCGGCCCCGGTCAGCTGATGTTCATCCTCCCCTGCCAAAACGGAATCAGATACAACAGTTCCCTCACCGTGCTCCATAGCCTCAAGCTCCTCTATCTCCGGAAGGCCTACAGAAGAAGGCGTGTCACGCAAGGCCATATACAGGGCCACAGCCCCCACAAGCGACATGGCGGCCGGAACAGCGAAACAAAGCTGCCAATTGCTGTAACCGAAACGGGAAAGCATCCAGCCGCACAATGCCACGACAACTCCCGCACCTATGGAATGGGAAGAATTCCAAATCGACTGCTTGGTGGCAAGCTCCGAAGGCCTGAACCAATGGGCCATCAAAGACGCGCACGGAGGATATCCCATGCCATGCACATAGCCGTTAAGCACCCAAAGCGAACCTATTATATATACAAGGGCGACAGTGGCCTTCCCTTCAGAGTCAAGCACATTTATAAGGCCGTCAATCCTCGGGCTGAAGCATATTGCAAAATTTATAAGGCAGGAAAGCACCAGACCGAGAGTCATGAGAACCCTGCGGTTGTATCTGTCCGCGATGAACCCGTTGACAAAACGCGATATGCCATACACGATTCCGTTCAGCGACAGGAAGATACCGAGCTGCACCTTTGTTATGCCGAGAGTTTCCTCCATGGCAGGAATCGCCGCACTGAAATTCTTGCGGAGGAAATAATAGAAAATGTAGCCTATTATAAGGGCCACAAGAGTCCTCCATTGCCAATAATTGTACTTTTTCTTAGTTGCCGTATCCATATATATAAGGGTTTTGTCCAAAAATGCTTTCAATCCGTACCTCCGGCATTCTTCCGCCGAGCCGCCTTCATCTTCTTCTGTTCAATCTTCCAGATGTCATATTTGTCCACAATCTCCCCCGCCTCAATCTTCTTCCACTCCTCCGGATAGTATTTCTGCACATAAGGACGCGGACGGTTCTCATCGCGCCGGTCCTCTGCCAGCACCCTTGTAAGCCGGTCCTCAATGCCCCTGTCCGGATGTTTTGCAAGCCAGCTGTCCATCAGCGCACGCATTTGGTTAAGCACATCCAGCATCTGAGGGTCCCCGGCAAGATTATGCAGGCAGAAAGGGTCCGCAATATAGTCATAAAGTTCCTCAACAGGCTTGCTTTTCGCAAAAAACAGCATCTGCGCCTCATTCAGAAGGCCCTGATCCTTCATAGTGCGCATCACATGCAGGGCCGGGCGGTAAAACTCCTGATACATATGGTGCGGGTCATAAGGCACATGGGGCATATAATTGCGCACATAAGTATATCTGTCAGTATGCACACCGCGGATGCATTCGAAAATCTCGTCCCAGGTGTCACGCGCAAGATAAAGCCAGTCATGACCGCCGTTCCGCTCATCCGGGGCGTTGAAAACATCCAGCGGCTTGCCCTGATAATAATCCGGAATATCCACCCCGGCCAGTTTGAGTATGGTAGCAGGAATATCCAGCTCGCTCACAAGGTCGTCAACCACGGCGTGCTTCACACCTTTGCCCCAGACAATCATAGGTATCTTCGTGCCGTCTTCGTACATGAAGCCCTTTGCCCTAAGCTCCGCCCTGCCGTTGTCAGCAATGAATATCACTATCGTATTGTCCAGCAGTCCCTTCTCTTCAAGCTGGTCCATGACCATTCCGAACTGCGCGTCCATATACTCCACCTGGTCAAGATAGCAGGCGAACTCCTCACGTATCTTCGGATGGTCCGCGAGATACGGAGGGAGAACTACAGACGCAGGATTGACTGGATGCTCCGACTGGGCCCTGATGGCCTTCCACCAGTCGCCACGGTGCGTATTGTAAAGCGTAACCTGCGAGAAGAACGGGGCATCTTCCGGCATTATGTCATACAGTTTGTCGAAAAGGCCGAAATGCCTCACCCCGTCATACGGGCCTACATTCTCGAATTTGAAATTCAAATCAAGCTTGCGGCTGCTCTCATGGTCATTATGCGTGACAGGATTCTCGAAGCAGTCCCTGTTGCCCAGGATGCAGGTATATCCCGCGTCACGGAGATATGCTGTGAAAGGTCTCACAGTCCTGTCCGGAAGCGGCACATCATGATTGCTGCGGTGGTTATGCGTACCGGTTATCGTATGGTGCAGTCCCGTCATCATGGAAGATCTGGTCGGTGAGCTGAGCGGGGCCACGCAGCGCGCATTGGTGTACATGACCCCCTCTGCAGCAAGCCTGTCAAGATTAGGGGTATGCACATCAGTCCTGCCGTAGCAGCCAAGGTCAAGGGTCATGTCCTCCGCAAGGATGAACATTATGTTCGGGCGTCCGTCAGGCTTGTCCCCCTGTCCGTCCTGGCCGCAAGAAGAAAGGGCAAGGCCACCTATCGCAGCCGCACCCATCAATGGGAATATCTGTTTATGGAAATTCATACCAATAAAAATCATCATTATGCACATTATCACTGCCCGTCATTAAATCCGCAAGAAGGGTCCACAACCGTCTTGGAACCGGCCTCTGTACCCCCGACATAAAGAGGGCTATAATTAGACGCGCTCAGCACAATCTCCTCTCCCGCACGGTTCAGAGTACCGGCAATCCTGCAATTTTTCACCACAAGGGCATTTCCTCCCTGGGCGATTATCATCCCTATATTGCCGAATTTCCAGTTGGATATGTATGACTCTCCCGTTGTCCGGCATCCGTCTATCACAGTGCTTGCCGCACATCCTGACGAAATGATTCCGCCTGTGAAATATTTTCCCTCATGTCCCCGGGCGGACACGATTTTTCCGCTGAAGACGCAATCCTTGATATGGCCCTGGCAGGTCTTCTCCTGGAACGAGCCTATTCCGCCGGCATTGCGTTCAAGAGCGGCCGCATTAAGGCTAATCGTCCCGGAATATGTGCACCCGGCGATTCTGTTGCAGGCATTCACACGGCCAGTGACGCCTCCCACACGTGTCTTTGCAGGCCCCTCAAGCGTTATGTCACCTGAAGCCGTGCAATTTTCCATCACATAGCTGGCTGCATCTCCCGACTGCACAAAGCTTTGCGTATTGGAGATGATGCCTCCCGCATAATTCCAATTTCCCTTGTCCCCGCATTTGCAGGTAATGTTCCCGAGATTCGAGCATTCCTTTATCGTACATACGCCCTCATCTGAATCCGAGCCATACGCCCCCACAAGGCCACCTATCATATGATACGCTCCAGAAGCAGCCTCAACAGAAGTGAAAGAATGGTCTGCATTGTTCGTGCAGCCGGTCATTGTAAGGCCGTTGGATGCCTTGCCTATCAATCCGCCGGGAATAACGCAGAGCTTTGAGGCATTGGTGACATCAACTGTCACGGCCACATGATTGTTCACATTCTCCAGCACTGCCCCATGCGCATCAGCCGCGAGTGCCCCTATATGGGTCTCCGATTTCAGTTCTCCTGTCACGGAAACCGTCCCCAGAAGATTCAGATTCTTCACAGAACCTTTGAGCATCTTGAACATCCCCACTTTCGGCTCAGAAGAAGATATGGCCAAAGTCAGCGAATGTCCCCGGCCGTCTATCTCCACTCCGGAAGGCAGCTGCTGAATAGGGAAGCACTCAAGAGAAGAGACGTCCACATCAGCATAGAGGAGTATTTTTCCGTCCTCCGCCCATTTCGAAAGGTCCGGTTCCTCTGCCGCAAGAGCAATTGCCATATCGGCCATGTCTGTCGCGTTATATATTCCCTTGGGAGCCGTGAACGGTTCTTGCGTTACGGTTATTGTCCGGGAAGTGCCAGTGGAAAGCGTGATTATCACTTTCCCTGTACGTGGAGAGGCATCCGAGTTCTTTCCCACAGTCAGGGCCACGGTCACCGTAGCCTCACTTGCCGGCTCCGAATATGACGAAAGAGTCATCCACGGCTCGCATGCCGCGCTCCAGCTGCAATTGGACTTTACCGTGAACTTCCGCGTCTCACCCTCAGGAATGACAGAAATGGCAAGAGGCGACACTGTCAATGACTCCTCAACGGCATTCCTGTCAGGGGCGCAAGATGCACATATGACGGCAGACACTGCAAGTGAAAGCGTCAAGAACAAATCAGAAAGTTTCATTTCATCAGAATTTATGGTTAGTCTATCATTGCTCCGCATTGAACCCGTTTGAGGAAAGCGACACGATTCCGGCTGCTGTGCCTGAGCCGGTGAACATCCAGTCCGCAAGATTATCCGCCGAAATCACAATTTCTTCTCCGGAACGGTTTATCATGCCTGCTATCAGGCAATTCTTTATCGCGCACCCTGCCCGTTTCGGACGTCCGGCAAGCATTCCCACGGACACAGCCGCAGGTGCCCCGACATAAGCTGTCCGGGAAGTAGTACAATTTTCTGCCGTGACAACAACTCCGTCAGCAGTGTTTCCGAATATCCCACCGATATAATTGTCAGGCCCGGCGACAGACTTGTGCGCTCCGGAGAACGTGCACCCGTCAATAAGCCCGTACACATTCTTTTCGACCATGCCGACCATACCTCCGACGACAAAATCCCGCTTGGAAGCCTCCCTGTTCTCTATCGAGCCGTCTGCCCGGCAATCCTTTATAAGAAATGACGAATTGGAATATGCGGCAATCTGTCCGGCACGCACCTTTGCTCCGCCTGAAATCACATAAGCTCCCGAGTACGAGCAATCCTCGAAAACCAAGCAAGGCTCATCCCCGGAGGCAACCTTTGAAGCCGGCTTTCCGGCAAGCCCTCCGACATAACTCCATGCGGACGAATTGCTTCCGGCGAAATTGATTGAGGTTGAGCTTGTGCAGGAACTTATGTTCACATGGCCCTCATCAGCATTGTTTGCGCCGAACATTCCGCCGTACTGCAAAGCCGCACCGGATTCATACGTCATCTCACCTTCAGACACGCACCCTGTCATGGTTATGTCATTCCACACCTTTCCTACAAGCCCGCCCATGAATACTGTTCCGGCGGCATCCGGACTGTTGAAAATCTGCACAGCCTTGTTCGTGCAATTCTCTACCACAGCCCCGTCAGCGACAGATGCCAGGCTTCCGAACCACACCGGGGAAGCATCGGTTGAAGATTCCATAGTCCCGGCAATGGTGAGATTGCGCACCGTTCCCGTAAGTTTCCTCACAAAGCCGACATATGGCGAATCCCCTTTGTAATTTATCGTAACAGTATGTCCGTTCCCGTCAAATATGCCGCTGAACTCAGCGAAAGGCGTATAATCGTCAAGAACCAAATCCGTCTTAAGCACAACAACTCCCGACTCATCCGCAAAACTGTCCGCCGAAGGGTCGGAAATCACGGCACCGAGGAAAGCCTCGAAATCCTCCTTGCTTGAAATACCGTCATATTTTGTCTCCACATTGGACAACTTGCTGATGAGCCATGCAGGATAATTGGTGCAGATGGTCTTGAAATACGGATAATTGCGCAAGTACCAGTTCACGGCGGATTCCGACCAGACGGCATTTCCGTCTCCCGCCTGCTTATCGACATTATAGACGCTCACAGCTATGCCGGCATCAACAAATTCCTTGAGAGTCCTCTGCCCGTTTCCGCCGGCCTCAGGCCCCATCTGTCCGGAAGCCGACATGTTTATCCAGTTGAAACCGAATTTCCCGAAATTCTGGGCAGACTTTCCCGAATTCATAGCAATCTCAAGACCCGCCTGGCAAGCATATCCCCATGCGCTCTTCATAGCATTATCATTGGAGCCTGTGCAATGCAAATGCACAAAATGTCTTGCACCCATCTGCGTCACAATTTCGCATATCCTCCTTGCCGCATTCACGACATACTGGGGCTGCGAAACAGGCATATTGATTTTCTTTATGTCCACCACCAGCCTCGTGCAGCTGCCCTCAACCATAACTTCACGGATAAAATCCTCCAGCACCGGAATCTGCTCGCCGTTCGAAAGCCTGCCTGCAGCCCTGATTTCCGCTACCGTAGCCTTATGCGGTTCCAGTCCGTTCACCTCGCAATTCCCGTTGGCATGCGCCACGATGATGCCGTTGTCCTTTGTCCAATACACATCACACTCAACTCCGTACGCACCGACCGACATCGCATACCTCAGCGATGCGAGCGAATTGGCAGGCAAGCCGGACTCTGCCGAACCTCCCATATGCGCAGTCACCCTGTTTGAGCATGCGGCAGGCCTCATCAGCCCGTCATCCACAGGCACGGAAGGGTCCGGAATCCTGTCCCAGTCCGGCTCTGCAGGCCATTTGTCCTTGCTGCAACCGGCAAAAAGCGCCGCTGCGGCCACCAAAAGAAATATCGCTATCCTATTCATATCTGTTCTCATATAAGATCGTCAGCCTCCTGATTCACGACATAGTCCCGGAACTCTCCCGACGGCACGGAAACCCTCAAAGTAAACGAACGCCTCTGACCGTCATTCGGGCGCACAGCCAGGCCTATCCCCTTTTCATGATGCTCATACATCCCGGTCCCCCATGTGTCCGGATAGGTAGTCGTAATATCAACCGTTGTAAGCACAACCCAGCCTGGAGCTTCAAGAATCTCGGCAGACCACCCTTCACGGCTGAGGGAAGCACCCCGGTTCACGACAACGGATGCAGAGAACTCCTCTGCCCCATCTATGGCAGTCCCGTCTGCGGCAAAGTCCGAAGGAGCAGGAAACAGGGATATGCGCACATCCGAAGACATATGGTCCGTGCCGTCCTTATAGCATCCTGACACGGCAAGAGCAGCAAAAGCAAGCGCCACTGCCGCCAGAAAAGTCAAACTCTTATTTATTTGCTTCATAATCATATTGTTTTATTCATGTCACGACATTCCCGGACTCCTAATACCACCCTTCAGTCTGCGTCAGCTTGGGATTCTTGCTGCGCGAATCCTTATGGATAGGCCACAGGAGGATATTGGTGTCGTTCCTGCGCGCCTTCAGCGAATCATTGTAATCCCAGATCCTGTCCAGGCGTATCAGCGCCCACCATATGACACCCTCACACGGAAATTCGAGAAAATACTCATCGACAAGCGCATCCATGACGGCAGCCGGAGAAGCATCCGTATAGAAATTGTCACGCCCATATGCGCGGGAGGCAATCATATTCAGACATGAAAGAGCATCCTGATACCGTCCCTGCCTATACCTCAGCTCCGCGCACATCATCACAGCCAAGGCATACCGGTAATATATCATGTCAGCATCCTTGACCATGTTTCCGCTGCTGAGGTCACCTATATATTTGTTCGGCCATGTAAGGATTCCGCCGTTTAGAGCCTCATTCTGCCCATAAGGGCCTTCTCCAAGATTGGTTTCCACGCGCCTGTCACCGTTCCTGTCACGGCTGTCGCGGAGCTTTTGCAGGAAACCATCCCCATAATCCAGATACTGCGTACCTCCTATCGGGACAGGAGCGGCCTGCCATTCTTTCTTGACCGCTGCCGTGGCAAAGGTGAAATATCCGGACATGCCCCCTGTCAGCTGATAAGACTGGTCATTCTGCAGAGCAAACACAACCTCAGCGCTGTTCTTGTTCTTCGTCCCGCGCCCGTCAAACACCTTTGAATAATCACCCATCAGCCTCGTGTCACCGCTCTTTATGCCTATTTCCCCGAGGGCCTCGTCCGCCATCTCCAGCCAGCTGTCATCATTTCCCCGGCACGCCCAGCACCAAAGGGCAAATTCAGCCTTGAGCATATTCACGGCATCCTTTGTAGCGAGATATTTGTCATTACCGAGATAACCGGCATAAGAGACAGCCGCTTCTATGTCCCTCTCAATCTGTGCATATACATCCTCTTCAGGAGCACGTACCGGATATGTCTCAGGCTGGTCCACTCTCTCGATGGGAGCCAGGTTCAGCGGCACGTCTCCCCACACCCTGACGGCCCAGAAATAAGCATAGGCTCTGGCGAAATGCGCTTGTCCCAAAGCCCAGCAGCGCCTGCTCTCCGGCATGCTGACGGAGCTGCCAGGAGCATATTTCAGAACGGCATTGGCCTGGTCTATCACATTATAGAGCTGCCCCCATTTGCAAGATGCCGACGAAGACGTCATATTGTTCTCAAGCACCTCCTTTGCCGTATATATCTTGTTCACACGGCTGTAGCCCCACATATATGGTCCCACGCGCAGTTCACCCCAATGCATCATGGACACATTGTCCTGCACGAAATTCTTGCGCATCTTGGCATATATGTCATTGACGGAAGTCTCCACATGCTTTTCAGTTTTCCACATATTGCTCGCTGTCAGCCTGTTGTCCTGGACTATATCCAGTTTCCCGTGGCATGAGGGCACGCACAAGGCGGCAAGCGAGAGGAGCAGGCACAGGGCCGCTCTGCCTTTGGTTTCAATCAGTGTCATGTTCTTAATAGTTTTCATATCCTGCGACATTGCATCAGAAAGTGACTTTAAGCGAGAATATCACCTTGCGCGGATTAGGCATCAGGTTTCCGGTATTCTCGGAATCGCTGTTGTTGGTCGACACGGCAGTGTACATGTCCGAGCCTCCAGCCGAGGAAATCCCGCTCTCCGGACTCACGGCACCTGTCACACCTGTAAAATAATGGAGAGTGTTACCGGTCACGCCGACAGTTATCTTTTTCATGTGCAGTTTGCCGGCCCACTTGTCCGGAAGGTCATACCAGAGCGAGATGTCCCTTATGCACAGATAGTCCGCCTTCTCGACCATAAACGAAGACGGGCCCCTCCAATTGCGGTTTCCCCAGTCCGTGTCATTCGGAGTAAAACGGGCATATTTCGCCTCTGAATCTCCCGGATGCCTCCAGCAGTCATACACCAGGTCTCCGAGCATGGAGTTGCAGTCCCCCATCGTGTTCTTCAGCAGCTGCGTCTTCTGTCCGTTTATGATGGAATGCCCGAGCGCATAGTCAAGATAAATGCTGAGGGTCAAACGCTTGAATGTAAATGTATTGTTGATTCCTCCGGTCGAATGGGGAACCACATTTCCGAGATAGAACATATCCTCCGAATTGATGATTTCGTTTCCATTCTCGTCACGTGCCGAACCGAGGCGGTTGCACCACTCATAGTCTCCGGCATCCTTACGGCCCGGTATCCTCTTTCCGTCACTCACCCTGAATCCTTTGGACTCCACATCATAAAGCGCGGCATCTGCCTCCGCAAGACTTTGTATTATATGGTCAACCTTATAGCCGTAAATCCTTCCGAGAGGCTCACCGACGGCAGTCCCTCCGAAACGGTAGCCGGACTCCGACATGGTGTATCCTCCGATGCGCCATGCCTTCCTGCCGGTTATCCTTCCGTATTCATCGACATCATTGTACATGTACTCGTCCGGAAGAGCCAGGACCCTGTTTCGCGTGAACGCATAAGTCAGGTCTGTCGTCCATGTGAAATTGCGCCTCTGTATGTTCACTGTGTGAAGCTCGGCCTCGAATCCATAGAAACGCGCACTGCCTACATTAGCCTTGACACTGCTGTACGGGCTGGTGTCCGGAAGAGTAATGCTGAAGAGCATGTCATCGGTCACTTTGTCATAATAGTCGAACACAAAGCGGATGCGGTCTTTGAGGAAGCCCATGTCAAGCCCGACATCAAGCTGTGTCGTGGTCTCCCAGCGCATGCCTGTGTTCTGCATCTTGTCCGGAGACATTGTCGGCAGATATCCGTAACTGCCTGCAGTATATGAGCCGTATGTGTCATAGAGACCGATTCCATTGTTGCCGGTCTGTCCGTATGACGCCCTTATCTTAAATGTGTTCATGGCTTCCCGCGCATGCGCCCAGAAAGGTTCTTCAGAGACCACCCATGCCAGAGAGCCGGCAGGAAAGACTCCCCAGCGGTTGCCGTCCGCGAATTTTGAGGAACCGTCGGCCCGGACAGTTGCAGCCACGATATAACGGCTACGGAAATCATAGCCCACACGGCCGAAATACGAAATCATCGTCTGCCCCTCATCCCTGTTGGATGCTTCGAAATTGACACCGGACTGCAGCACAGGCACATCATCCGATACCGCTCCCGTCGATTTCGCCTGCAAGTAGAGAAACTGCTGGCCCATGTACTCGTATCCGGCAGTCGCGCTCACATTGTGCGCCTTGGCAAAGGTCCTGTTGAAATTCAGATGTGCCGTGAAGGTGCTCCTGCGGGTCTGGGTGCGGGTTTCCGTTACGGGCCTGGTGGCATTTACGGAATTGATTACCCCATCGGCTTCTCCCACTATGTTGTAGCTTCCGACATAGTTCTGCTCGAAATAATTGTACTGCGCATTGGCTGCAAGGCCTTCGATAATCTGCCATTTCAAGCGGAATGTGCCGGACATGCGGCTGGTGGTGTTCATCCTGTTGTAGAACCGTTCATACCATGCCGCGCTGTGGGCATTCTTGTTCGTTGAGACAAGCTGGTTCCACTCACCGTCATGGTTCTTTTCCATGGCAGTCGGAGCAGCTATAAGCCCGCGTCCGATGCACTGGTAATAATTGTCAACAGGGATATGCTTCTTCTGACGCGACATGTCGAAAGACGCGCCTGCCTCAAGGTTCTCCGTAACCTTGAAACTGGTATTTCCGTGCATGGTGAACACATTGTACCGGTTCATTGCAACGATGCCGTCATCTCCGGTATAACTGACTGACGCGGCGTATCTTATCCTGTCACCGCCGCCGTTCACACCGATATATTCCTTCTGCCAGAATGCCGGCGAGAACCACTGCGCCTGCCAGTCAGAATCGGTGAATATCAGCACCTTGTCATTGTCTATAGGGTCATACATCCACTGGTGCCCCTCGGGAACAGGCTGCCTATAGCCAAGATAGCGGGTGGAATATATGGATTTGGAGCCTGTATTGCCCGTACCGTATGCATTCGCACCTGTCAGAAGCACATGCGCCGGATGTTCTGAATCATTGGCAAAGGCTTCCGCTATTGCCGGGCGTATGAACTGGAGGTAGTCCCGCGCATTGAGGATTGGCCAGCGCGAAGAAGGCGACTGGAATCCCACCTGAACATCAAACACTACCTGCGGACCTTTTGACGGGGAACCTTTCTTTGTCGTGACAAGTATGACTCCGTTCGAAGCCCTCGCGCCATAGATTCCGGCAGAAGCGGCATCCTTGAGCACCTCAAGAGACTCTATGTCATTGGGGTTTATGCCGTTCATGTCATCCCGCAGAGCACCGTCCACAATATATATAGGGTCATTGCTCATGGAGATGGAAGAACCGCCGCGAATCATGAAGCGCGGCGCCTCTCCTGATAGGGAATTGCTCGTGGCAACCCTCAAGCCCGGAACTTTTCCCTTGATGGCATCTCCTACGGACGTAACCGGCGCATCCATCAGTGCGCTTCCGTCAACTTTTGAGATTGAGGTAGTCAGGGTCTTCCTTGCCTGGAAGCCGTATCCAACTACCACAACCTCGTCAAGCAGCTTTGAATCTTCCCTCAGGACGACCTTTATGCCGCTCCTCTGCTTGCCCAACCTAAGTTCAACAGTCTCAAAACCGAGACTGGATACCTCCAGGGCGGCATTTTCCCCGGCATCAAGGCTCCATCTTCCGTCATTGTCCGTGACAGTGCCTTCCGAAGTACCCTTAACCATGACTCCGGCTCCGGGAAGCGGGCTGCCGTCTGTGTCCACGACCACGCCGGAGAATCCGGACTCATTTACCTGCGGTGTCTGCGCATGCACAGTTACGCTTCCCGGCAGAAATGAACCAAAGGCAATCGCGAGCATTGAAACGGCAGAGGCCAGCCTGAGTTTCAGACTGTCAAAGGTATTAATAATCAGTTTCATGTGTTTGAATTATGTGGTTCTTCATCTGTCATTTCCGGCCGGCATAAGCTTTCTTGTGCTTCCTTGCATATTTCGCATCGAAAAGCATATTCAGCTGGTGCGCAAGGCGGTATCCTGCCTTTCTTATCATCTCGCGCGTCAGGTCAAGGCGGTCAATGGCCCATTCGGCATCAAGGTCAGCCCCCTTTCTGACATTCTCCCTCACAGGCAGGCTCGCCACGGCGGCATCATGCGCCCAGTCATAGATGTCCCCTTCCGTAATTTTTGCGATACAGTCCTTAGTGCATATGTCGCACATCATGGCGAAATCGGACCAGCTCCACGGATAATATGCCGTGAGGATATCCCCGTCCCATACTTTGTGATATGTGCTTGGCTCTCCGAGAAATGTCACCTTCCAGCCTCCTATATCCCTTTTGGGAGCATAGCGTATATGGCCCGGGCAATGCATGTCCCCGATGAAGTGGCACAGCATCACGATTTCCGTGAATCTTGTGGAATCATCCATGCTTTCCGCTTCCTTAAGGTCGGAAATGAACCCGTCAATGAAATAGAGCGCATTGGTGACATAGCGTCCGTTGTCGTCAATCCCGCGGAACGGCAGAAGAAGGCTGTCCACCTCATATGTATGGGCATAGCCCCTTGCCTTATTCCAATCAGGACGGAATCCTGCATTGAGCCTGTCCCTGAAATCATCCGGCCACGAGGCATATGTCACGATGGATTCTCCGTGCATATGGCGGGATATGTTTTCCCGTGCCGTCCCGGTAAGATGGTCTTCGGCTATCTTGTTGATTGCGGCATGTCCGAGGCGCCCCCATGCGGAAGCCGGCAAGGCCACTGAGAGACTTACAAACAGCATTGCGACACGTTTCAGCAGCCGCTTTTTAAATGTATGCCACCCAACAGAGCGGCGGCAACAGGATTTACGGTTGTTCATATGCAGTTATTTTCAATGGTTATCAGTAATTATAATATTGGCCGGTACGGCACAATCCTATATGACTGTTTCACAGGCCTGCTATGCATTAAGCCATTTTTGAGAAAAACAGCATAGCTTCAGTCTGCGGAGGTCCGGCAGGAAGTCTGGCAGGCGGTCCGGTCTGCGGTCTCGTATACGGTCCGGTCTGCGGTCTGGTCGAAAGTGAAGGCCTCCCAAGGCAGCTGCGCATCCTTGCCCCCGTCGAGGACTGCGGCGGCATGACAAAGCATAGGGAACCCGGACAGGTCAACCATGCCAAGCTCAGCCTTTCTTACCATGGCTGTATAAACGCGTCTTGCAACGACAAGGCTCTCAAGAGTGACTCCGGACAGGATATCCATAGCCTCCTCATATGTCTTGCCCTCACCGAGCAGTATTCCTATCTTGCGCGTACGCCCGCCATAAACAGTAACATAGAGGTCGCCGATTCCGATATTCTCGCAGTCACGGCTCGCACCCTGCATTTCAAGCAGACAGCGCATCTCCTTGACAGCCTGATAAAACGCTCCCGCCTGCGAATTATAGTGCAGTCCCGCATCAGCCCCGTGGGAGCGGTTCACAAGACCGATTGTCATAGCAACTGCCAGCGCATATCCGTTTTTAAGAGCGACCGCACTTTCAAGCCCGATGACATCATTTGTCAATGATATATGATAATAATCAGTCTCCATCGCCTCTTTCATCATGCGCAGCACTTTTGTATCCTTTCCGCAGAACGCCACCTCAGTCTGGTCATGAAAAACAAGTTCATAAGAAGTGCACGGACCTCCGATTGCGCATATTTCCCTTTCTATTCCCCTCTTGGCAAGTTCACGCTGCCAGTAATCCGGATACGAAATGAGAGTGCCGTCATCAAGATTGACCAGTCCCTTGGTAACGGACAGGACAGGAATGCGCGGGTCGAGAAAAGCCAGGACCTCTTCAAGAAACCAATCCACACCGAATGACGACACGCCGCCAATGACGAAATCAACTCCGTCAACAGCGTCCCGCCACTGCCCGAACTGATAATATTTGACTCCTTCCGGAAATGCCCTGTCAAATTTTGGATGCCGGCCACACTTCCGGCACTCTTCAATAATGTCACGGTCAAGAGGCGTTCCCACAAGCCTTACCTCGTTTGAATTTTCCAGTGCAGGCCAGACAAGGGCTGAACCCATCATTCCGGACCCGATGATTGCGATTTTTTTCATTGCATCAATCAGTTTACAGTTATCATATTTCTTATTTCTCTCAGCACCTCAAAAACATCCTCCGATATGCTCCTTTTGGTATTCCTCCCGAAAGTCGGAGGATTTAACATTACGGTGTTTCCCTTCACGTGTCTTTCTGCATGCTTTTTGCGTGTTTTGCGTGACCGGTCACGCATGCTGTTTCAAAATCAATTTTTGCAAACATATAAACTTTTTTCCAATCATCCAACTAATCAGTCAAAATTATTTTTCAGCCCAAATCCTTATTGAGGCTCAACGTAAAGCCAAGGGCGTTTTTGCTTTCCCTCAACTGGACCCCAAAACATGCAGAGCAAGCCTCTTGAAGTCCCTTGAAACCCTTGGGAATCATGGGAATCCTTTTGGCTCTCGTGAAATCATTGGGAATCCTTTTGGCACAATGCGCTTTGAAGAGCCTGACTATGGTTTAAACAAACGATATTCGTAAATTTGCCGTCCGGCACTCTGATGCATCACCGCAAAACCGGCAGCCTCCCAAATATGCAAAGGGAAAACCAGTTTATTTCCGGCCGTGCAAATACCCGACAGTGCCCTCCCCCCAATATTAACCGCACATGCGAAGCTACTACAACAATACATTTTTCGACTGGAATCCATGGCACGGCTGCACAAAAACAAGCCCTGGATGCGCCCACTGCTATGTTTACCGCCAGGACAAAATGTACGGCTCCAACAAATCCAGCATGCAGGCAAGCCTGAACAAAGACTTTGACCTTCCTATACGCAAAGGCAGGGACAAAAAATACAAAATCCCTCCAGGAGCCGTTGTAATGACATGCTTCACCTCGGATTTCCTGCTTGAAGACGCGGACCAGTGGAGACCAGAGGCATGGAAAATCATGAGAACCAGAAGCGACTGCACCTTCTACTTCTTCACAAAACGCATAGAACGCCTGCCGTCCGTACTTCCCGACGACTGGGGAGAAGGCTATGACAATGTCATCATAGGATGTACAGCGGAAAACCAGGAAATGGCGGATAAAAGGCTCCCGGTGTTCACAAAGCTGCCGATAAAGCACAAGTCCATAATACTCGCTCCCCTGCTCGGCCCGATAG
>DBLW01000109.1 GCA_002298075.1 Bacteroidales bacterium UBA714
GCCATTGGACCAGCCTCTTGACATATGCATGGAGATTGCCGGACAGGAAAAAGCGGGCATGATTGCAGAAAGAGAAGAAAACCCGGCAGAATTTTCATCCATGGCCGCAAGCCGTAACCCGGCAGTGGCAATCGCCAGAGGTACAATGGAAAAAGCCAGATTCGAACTGAAAAAAGCCAAATGGAGATTCGCTCCGAGAATTTCCCTCTCAGCCGGATGGTCCACCAGCTATTACACCTATCCCGGACAGGCAAATTATGTCCCTCAGCCATATATGACACAGCTCCGCACCAATGGAGGAGAGTATATACAGCTCTCGCTTTCGATACCTATATATAACAGGCTCGGCAACATTTACAATCTCAAGCAGAAAAAGAACCAATGCCTGCGGAGCGGAATGGAATACGAGCAGACCCTGCGCGACATAGAAGACGAAGTGACAAGAGCAGTGCAGGACAAGGACGGGGCTATTGCGGCATTTCTTCAGGCGGAGCGCCTTTCGGATGTGCAGGAGGAAGCATACAACCTGAATATCAAGAAGCTTGAGCAGGGCCTGATTTCCCCGCTCGAGTTCCAGAAAGCCTCCGACAACTGGCTCAATGCCAATGCGGAAAGGCTCAATGCGCTCCTGCAGTTCATAATCAAGCGCAGTGTTGTACGTTATTACAGCGGCATAGCATACCAGGACCAGGACTGGGAAAATTAACCGGACGCACATTATCAGCAGAAAAAACATATCATCAGCAACAAAAACATACCAAACGACATGGACAAGATAATAGAAAAGAAAAAAGGCATCGCGGTGGCATTCACGAAGAAAGCCCTCCCCTACTGGTTCGCAGCCATAATGGCCATATTCGTATTGTGGCTTGTGCTCAGGGACAATTCCAGCACACTGAGAATCAACAGGGACACTCTGACAATCAATGAGGTAAAAAGCGGAGAATTCAACGACTACATACGCATCAGCGGACAGGTGCAGCCAATGACAACAATACAGATAAGCCCGCTTGAGGGAGGCATAGTCCAGGAAATCATAATAGAGGAAGGAGGACAAGTACGCAAGGGAGACGAGATACTGCGCCTCAGCAATGAGAACCTTGACCTTCAGATACTCAACTCCGAGGCTGAGCTGGCGGAAAAGGAAAACATACTGCGCAACACCATGATATCCATGGAACAGCAGAGGCTGAGCGTTATGCAGGACAAGCTGCAGCTCGAGATGGAAGTCAAGCGTCTGGAAAGAAAGTACAGCCAGCAGGAAGCCCTCTATGCAGACAAGCTTATAGCACGTGAAGAATACCTCACGGCCAAGGAAGACTTTGAACTTGCACAGAAACGCCTGGCGCTTGTCACAGAACGCGCATACCAGGACAGCCTGTACAGAGCCGTGGAAATCAATCAGATGCAGGAAAGCCTTGACAACATGCGCCTCAACATGCAGATGATACGCCGCAGAAAGGAAAACCTTACAATAAAGTCCCCTATCAATGGTGAGCTCGGGCTTTTGGACGTGGTGCTCGGCCAGTCCGTCGCAAGCGGCACAAAGATAGGCCAGATAAACGACCTCGACAGCTATAAGATTGAAGCCATGATTGACGAGCATTATATAGACAGGGTGTCCTCAGGGCTGGAAGCAACCTTTGAGCGCCAGAGTGAGACATATGAGGCCGTCATCAGGAAAGTATATCCGGAAGTTCGTGACGGGAAATTCAAGGCGGATTTCAGATTCAGCGGAACCCAGCCGTCCAACATCCGCACAGGCCAGACATATTACCTTAATCTCCAGCTCGGCCAACCTGAGAAAGCCATACTGATTCCGCGCGGCACATTCTATCAGAAGACAGGCGGAAAATGGATATATGTCGTAGCGCCGGAAGGCGGAAAGGCAATCAAGCGCGAAATCCGCATAGGACGCCAGAACCCGCAGTTCTATGAGGTGCTCGAGGGCCTGGAGAGCGGAGAAAAAGTCATAACATCAGGATATGACAGCTTCGGGGACAATGACGTGCTGGTATTCTGATTACCGCACACTGCCGATTATCTGCCACTGCCGTCCCAGAGGCAAAAGCATATGAAAACACGCCGGCAAACGGAAGCAGACACAATAAAAGACCATAAAAATGAAACTGAAAGAAACTGCAATAAAAGCCCTGTCACTCGGCACCGGAGTGGCAATCGGACTTATACTGATAGCGAAAGTGTGCTATGAGAAGAGCCACGACACATGTTATGCAAACCCGGAGCAGATATACAGGATACGGACCCTCTATACGCTGAATGGGGAGGCGCATGAATATGACAATACTTCAGGTGCCATAGCTCCGGGATTCAGGAACCATGTGCCCGGTGTGGATGTAGCCACGAGATATACCTTCCTTTTCAACAGCGACAAATTCATGGACGAGGACAGGAATGTCATAAAAGGCTCAATAATATCCGCAGACACCAGTTTCTTTGATGTCTTCGACACGGAGATTCTTGTGGGCGACCCCAAGAAAGTGCTTGCTGATGCCGGCAGCGCAATGGTATCGGAAAGTTTTGCAGAAAAGCTCGGCGGCATTGACAAGGCCATCGGAAAAATAATCGCAAACGAGGAATTGCCTCAATTCAAGATATTTGTGGCAGGGGTCTTCAAGGACTTCCCATATAATTGTTCACTCCGGAAAGATGTCCTTGTATCCATGGAAAGCCTAAACAGCAACAGCACCGGAAACTGGATAGGCAACGACCGTTACAGAGGATTCGTCAGGCTGGCAGACGGGACTGACCCGGATATGCTCGCACCGGCAATCAGGCTAATGCAGGAGAAGAACTACCCTCCCGAAGTGATTGAGAATGCCCGGACATCCGGAAACGACATCCATTATTTCCTGTCTCCTCTTGCAGGAGCATACACTTCCTTGGCACGTGTAAGGAACATGATGATAATACTGTCAGTGGTGGCAGGTCTGCTTATCCTGATTTCACTTCTGAACTATATACTCATGTCGGTTTCGGCAATAGTCAAAAGGTCCAGGGAAATGGGCATAAGGAAATGCTATGGCGCCGCAAGGGAAAACATTTATTTGCTCATGTGCAAGGAAGCTGCAGCCGATATGGCAGCGGCACTGGCGGCAGCGGCACTCATAATCCTGGCACTCAAGCCAGTGACAGAGGATATCACAGGAGTTCCCTTAGATGCTCTTCTTGTAAGAGAAACCTATATCACAGCAGCCTGCGTGCTTACAGCAGTATTCCTGACAGCCGCCGTTGTGCCGGGGCACCTTTATTCAAGGATTCCCGCAGGCTCAGCGATAAGAAACAGCCGTGAGAACAAGAGGATTTGGAAACTCGGGCTTCTTTTTGTCCAGATAGGAATCTGCTCACTGCTCCTGACGCTTATGTGCGTAATCAGCGCGCAATACGGAAAAGCGGTCAACGACAAGCCCGGATATGAGTACAGGAATCTGCTGTGGACACCTCTCACTGGCACAGACCACAGTACGCATCAGGGAATCATTGATGATTTGAAGGCAATTCCGGGGGTACTTGACGTGCAGATGTCATACAGCCTTCCTTTGGACTACAGCTCCGGAAACAACATATTTCAGATGAAGGACGGGAATAAGGAAGAGCTGTTCAACATCGCCGACCAATATGAGGGAAGCGCGGGGCTTTTCGAAATGCTTGAGATTCCTTTTATTGAGGGCAGATATCCCCGTATCGCTTCCGAAGTGGCCGTCAGCGAGAGCTTTGTGAAGAAGATGATGGAGTTCCAGGACTGGAGCGACGGAGCGGTCGGAAAACAGATTCAAATCACCGAACACAGCAGGAGTGCTGAAGATGCCTTTACAGTGAGCGGAGTATATAAAGACTACAGGATAAACACACTGACCAACCAGGATACCCGTGCAAGCATCAAGTTCCTCGGTGAGACAGGCTCAACATCCTTGAATTTTATGGCAATCAAGGTCTCAGAGGTATCAACGAAAATGATTGCACGCGTAGAAGAGGCCATACAGGCAAGGATAGAAAACAAGGAGATTGAAGTGAAGGCATATAGGGATTCTATGCGCGAGGCTTATTCGGACGAAAGGAAAATGAGGGACACGGTAATGGCAGGATGCGCCGTATCCATAATCATAGCTCTGTTTGGACTTGTCGGATATGTGCATGACGAGTCGCAGCGCAGAAGCAAGGAGATGGCAGTGCGCAAGATAAACGGAGCTTCCGTAAGGGAAATCATAGGCATCTATGTGACAGAAATCACGAAACTTAGCATACCGGCCCTGATAATCGGAAATGCCGGAGCATATTTCGCCTCAACACTCTGGCTGAAGAACTTCTCCGAGAAGGTAGCCCTTTCTCCATGGTACTTCATCCTTGCGGACATCTTCATAATGATGCTTGTAATAGCCTGCGCTGTGCTCAACAGCATCAAGATATCGCGCAGCAACCCGGTAGAATCATTGAAGAACGAATAATGACGACAAATAATTCAAAAAGAAACAATATGATTACAGTAACCAACCTCAGCAAAGTATTCCGCACGGAAGAAATCGAAACTACTGCATTGGACAAGGTGTCCTTTGAAATCTCAGAAGGCGAATTTGTGGCCATAATGGGTCCGTCAGGCTGCGGAAAGTCCACGCTCCTGAACATCCTCGGCCTTCTTGACAACCCGACAGAAGGCAGCTATATGCTTATCGGTGAAGAAGTGGCAGGACTGAAGGAAAGAGAAAGGACAAAGTTCCGCAAAGGCAACATAGGATTCGTGTTCCAGAGCTTCAATCTTATAGACGAGCTGAATGTCTATGAGAACGTCGAGCTTCCGTTGCGCTATCTTGACATGAACGCGGCAGAGAGAAAGAGACGCGTCACTGAAATGCTCAAGAGAATGAACATAAGCCACCGCGCACAGCATTTTCCGCAGCAGCTCTCGGGAGGACAGCAGCAGAGAGTCGCCATTGCAAGGGCTGTGGTGTCCAATCCGAAGCTCATTCTCGCGGACGAGCCGACAGGAAACCTCGACTCGAAGAACGGAAAAGAGGTCATGGAACTGCTTAGCGAACTCAATGCGGAAGGCACGACAATCGTTATGGTGACCCACTCCCAGAAGGACGCCGCCATGGCTCACAGGACAATCAATCTCTTCGACGGCCATATTGTAAGTGACGTGAAGAACGAACTTTAAGGCATTGGTGCGCATAGGAAAAACAAGCGAAATGGCAAACAAGATATTCAGGTCAGGAAAAGGCTCCCTGACATCATCAGTCCTTAACATTGTCGGAATGGCCATGGCCTTTGCCGCCATGTATCTCATACTTGTGCAGATTGTGCACGATTTGGGATACAACAGGAAGATAAAGGACGCCGAACGCATATACGTATTGGCACTGCCGGACTGGTATGACGAAAGCAGATACATGACATATACGGCACGCCCGTTTTGGGAAGACATAATCACGAGCCTTCCGTGCGTAGAAAGCGGAGGATGCTGCTGGTGCGTACAGGAAAAGACCGATTTCTATACGGACGAGGCTGGCGGCAACAAAATCGTGCTCAACAAAAGCAGCGTGTCTTCCGGTTTCATCGGGACATTCGGCTTTGAAGCGTCTGAAGGCTCGTTCGGCCAATTGCTCGGCGGCAACGAAATAGCCATATCCGAATCGAATGCAAAGAAGTTCGGGCTTGGCGCAGGCTCGACACTTTACAGGAAAGACCCGGATGGAAACATGAGCCACGTCAGCGTAGCTGCTGTATTCAAGGACATGCCGTCAAACAGCGACCTGTACCAATTCGGCTCCATCGTGAATCTCGGTGACGAATGCCGCTGGAATTATAATGAGTGGAGCTACATATATTTCGTAAAACTGCGTTCCCCGCAGGACAAGGAGGAATTTGAAAGGCTGGCCTTCGAAAAAATACGTGATGAGATATATAAGGACGGAGCCGAGAACGGCAATTACCGTTCATACGAGGATATGGACGAGACGCTCAGCAAAATGACATGCAGGCTGTTTCCGATTGAAGAACTCTACTTTTCCGGAAATGTGAAAAACACAATCGGAAAGAACGGCAGCAGGCCAACGACATTGACTCTTCTGGCCATAGCCATACTTGTGCTGGCCATAACTTTCATCAATTTCGTAAACTTCTTCTTCGCACTTGTCCCCGTAAGGCTCAAGAGCGTCAACACAAGAAAAATACTCGGCGCCTCACGCTCATCTCTTGTGGCGGCAACCGTAATGGAATCCGTGGCAATGGTTACGGCATCGCTTGTGCTGGCCGGAGTCCTCGTGAAGATGTTTTCAGGCAGCACACTTGCCTCTCTCATCAGCAGCGGGACTTCCCTGCCGGACAATCTGCCGATTGCAGCGGCGACAGTCTCGCTTGCCCTTATGCTCGGCGTTATCACAAGCATTTATCCGGCCCTATATCTCACGTCATTCTCCCCGGCTTTTGCCCTCAAAGGCTCATTCGGCTCAGTTTCAAAAGGCAAGGCATTCAGGACAGGCCTTATAGGGTTCCAGTTCGTGACTTCCATAAGCCTGATAATATGCGCAAGTTTCATAAGCATGCAGCGCTCATATATGCTGCATTATGACATGGGCTTCAACAAGAGCCGGCTGATCGAAGTTGGTACGACATGGAGGGTATCCGAGGCACGGAAGGAGTGCACCTCCATGCTAAAGTCAAACCCTGCAATCAAAGATGTCACATGGGCCAGCGGAAGCATAGTGGCACCCATGAGAATGGGCTGGGGACGGGAGTTCAAGGGAGAGCAAATCAATTTTGAGTGCTATCCGGTCAGCTGGGACTTCCTGAGGTTCATGGAAATCGGCATTGTCGAAGGACGTGATTTCACGGAAGCTGACGAGAGCAGCGAGAAAGGAGTCTATATATTCAATGAGGCTGCACGTGACAAATTCAGACTGACTCTCGAAGACAAGATGTCGGGACACCAGGGAGATACGGAGATTGCCGGTTTCTGCAAAAACTTCAACTACAAGTCCCTCGAATCGGAAGTGCAGCCTTTCGCACTGTACATTTTCGGAAAGAACAACTGGAAATCATACAGCACGCTATATGTCAGGACAGCAGAAAATGCTGACATTCAGGCAGTCTTCAGCCACATCAAGTCCGTGTTTCATGAGATTGACCCTTCCGTGGAAGAGGATGAGATTGACGTAAGATTCTTTGACAGCAGGCTTGACTCGCAGTACGCCAAGGAAAAAAGCACATCGCGCATCATCCTGCTGTTCACGGCCCTTGCCATCATGATTTCTCTTATGGGAGTGTTCGGACTTGTCATGTTCGATGCCGAACACAGGCGCAAGGAAATAGGAATCAGACGTGTCAACGGAGCCGGAATCGGGGACGTTCTCGCAATGTTCAACATGAAGTTCATAAAGATAGTCCTTGTATGCTTCGCCATTGCTGCCCCTCTGAGCTATTTCGTGACAGATGCCTATCTCAAGGGATTCGCCTACAGGATGCCTGTGCACTGGTGGATTTTCGCACTTGCCCTCGCAGCCGTTCTGGCAGTTACATGCACCGTGGTGACTTTGCGGAGCCTGTCCGCTGTCCTGGCAGACCCTGTAGATGCGCTCAGGAACGAATAACCGTCCTCAACCGGCGGAGATTAAATCAAAGGTTCACAGCAATTTACAAAATGACGATTCCCCGTTTTCGGGGAATCGTTATTTTACAAACACTTAATTATAACACAGTTACACTTCACAAAAACGCCATTACCACCCGTAAATATTCCGGAAGACACACCACAAAAACGTAAGAATCCCAGCCGTCCATATGAACCATCTGCTGCACAAAGCCTTGTCCAAGGCAGGAAACCGACCTTTGGCAAAATGTGAGAAAAGCAGCAATGCAAAGACAGGCAATACGGCAATGAGGAATGCATTATACTTGAAGGCCGAGACAAAATCCAGATTCAGCATGCTGTGCAAGGCCCTCTGCAAACCGCATCCGGGGCACCTGTAGCCAGTAAGCTGAAAGAAAATGCATCTCGGAAAAGGAAAACCGGAACCTGGAGCGAACCTGCCGTAAACAAAAAGAAGGCATCCCGCACATACAGCAATGAGTATGATTAAAGATGCCTTCTTGTGTTTCATATGCATTATTTCAGACGGTTACCGTTGCCGTCAACATAAGTGTTGCAGATTATCATGATAAAATCAACGAGCGCCCAGACTCCGCATCCGCCCATAGTCAGAAGCATCGCTATGCCGGTCTTGGTATGCCCGGTATAGAAACGGTGAATGCCGAGACCTCCAAGGAAGAAGCACAGAAGCAGCGTCACCAGCCACTTCTCGTCATTTCCCGGAACAGTCCTGTTCTGTACAGGAGCATTGTAAACTGTTTTGCCGCAGCTTGGACAGAGTGAATCTCCGTCAGGTACCTGAGTACCGCAATGAGGACAATAAGCCATAATTGTCAAAGTTTAAAATAAAGGGTTAATTCAAAAAATCTTGGAAGCGCAAATATAATGATTATGACTCGCACACACAATATCCGGAAACCTTATTTAATGTGCCTCCTCTCCCCGTCCGGGACAAAGATGCCATTAACATATTCGCATTTACAAAATATTCTCAAAATTTCAGTACCTTGTATTGCATAGTAGTTAAATTTATTTATATCTTTGCAGCACCAACAACAAAAGGGCACGATGCCCGGAATGCAAAAACAATTATAATCATATACATATGAAAAAGACAATCAACGCAGCAATCGGAGGCTGCAGCTTCACAATCGACGATGACGCATACAATGCACTTGAATCCTACCTTACAAAGTTCAGGGCATCTCTTGACAACACATCAGGAAGCAACGAGGTCATGGACGAACTTGAAATGAGGATAGCTGACCTTCTCAAGGAAAAGCTCGGAAGACGGGAAGTCGTGGACATCACCATGACAAATGCAGTCATCGGACAGCTCGGCTATCCCGAAACCAGCGAACCGGCCCAGGAACAGCAGCAATACCAGCCGGAATGGTCCGCAAAGCCATCACACAAGCTCTACCGCGACCCCGACGGCAAGCAGCTGGCAGGCGTATGCTCCGGACTGGCCCTTTTCTTCGGAATTGACGTCATGTTAATAAGATTGCTGTTTTTGATTGCGCTCATTTGCGGTTCGACAGGATTCTGGCTATATATAGTCATATGGATTATCGCTCCTGAAGCTGTCACAGCCACCGAGAAATGCGAACTTCGCGGCATACCTGCGACAGCCGAGAACATAAGGCGATTCACGACTTCAAAATGAAAGAAATGGAAAATGCAGGAATAATAGAGAACAACCGCACACAAATGCGGCGCGGAGTGCTTGAATACAGCATATTGCTTATACTTGCAGCCGGAGACGAATACGCCTCATCCATAATCCAGAAGCTCAAGGACGTCAACATAATCGTTGCGGAAGGAACCACCTATCCTCTTCTGATAAGGCTGAAAAAACTCGGTCTTCTCAGCTACAGATGGGAAGAGTCCCCCCAGGGCCCCCCAAGGAAATACTATATGATTACCCAGATGGGCCGCGAACAGCTCGCAGGACTTGACGCCGCATGGGAGGAACTTTCTCAGGCGATATCCACGATAAGAAAAGGAAAGGAAGAAACCATATAAGCCACAGACAAAGATGAAAACAACAGAAAAAGTCAACATAGCCGGATACTCTTTCACATTGGAAGAAGACGCATATTCAGAACTTGACAGATACATCGGCGAAATCCGCGCAAGCCTATCTGAGGACTCCAACGCCAATGAGATTGTCCAGGACATAGAGGAAAGGATTGCCGAACTTCTTGGAGAGAGCTGTCCTTCCGGAACGGTAGTAAACAAAAAAATGGTTCTTGACATCAGAAGGCGCATAGGCGAGCCAGCCCAGTTTTCCGCTGAAGAAAACGCCTCTGCTGATGAAAAGCCAAAGACAGAAAAACGCCTCTACAGGGATCTGGAGAACAGGGTCGTGGGCGGAGTATGCTCCGGAATAGGAAATTACTTCAACATAGACTATGTAATCATAAGGCTCATTTTCATTGTCTTGTTTATGGCAAGCTTCATGGTAAGCTTTGTCAGCGGACCGTTTTTCATGTTTGTGCTGATGATGTACCTGTGCCTGTGGATTGCCATGCCGCCGGCAAGGTCCGTGGAAGAGAAATGCAAGATGAAAGGAAAGCCTATCAGCCTGAGCAACTTCCGCACGAACTTCTCGCCTGCCGCCATCGCACAGGAAGCGCAGGAAATAAAAGATTCACCGGCCATCAGGACAGCCGGCAGGATATTTTCTTCCATAATGGGAATCCTGCTGACAATGGGCGGCTTCGGCTGCCTGCTGAGCCTGATTTTCATACACAAGACACCGGACCTGATAAGCCTTTACACGGAAAGGCATGCACAGAGATGGGCCACTGACAACGCATATGATGTGCTATGGGTTGACATAATGACACACCCGATGCTCTGGTGGCTTGTCATAGCTGTTGTGGGAATCCTTGGAATATGGATGCTGTACAATGGCCTGAGGCTTGCCTTTGACCTGAAGGCTCCTTCCTGGAAACCTGGAATCGTGCTTTTCGTACTGTGGGTCATCAGCATTCTGGCACTGGTGACATGGGTACTGGCACAGGTTGCGGAAGCCCTGCCACTATTCATATGATGCGGCCGGACTTTGCTTCTGTCCCCGAATTTTGCTACTTTTGTGCATCGCGACTTATGCGCCGGTGCATAATGCGGAACACCATAAGCACACCTGCCGTTCCGCTCAAATACAAAGAAGAAGCAAATGACTAAAAAAGGTAAAATACTGGTGGTGGATGACAATGCAGGCATCAGGTCTGCATTGGGCATCCTCCTTCCGCTTCATTTCAAAGAAACAGAGCTTATCCCCTCCCCTTCCGTCCTTGTAAGCAAAATGGCGCAGATGCAACCTGACGTCATTCTTCTTGACATGAACTTCAACACAGGCATCAACACCGGCAATGAGGGACTTTACTGGCTGTCCGAGATAAAAAAGAGAAGCCCTGACACAGAAGTAGTGCTGTTCACGGCATATGCTGACATAGCCCTTGCTGTAGAAGGCATGAAACGAGGAGCCTTTGACTTTATAGTGAAGCCGTGGGATAATGAAAAGCTCATATCCACACTCCGCGGAGCATGCCTTCAGAGCATATCACAGCGCCATCCCGAATCCATGGAGCAGACCGGTAAAGTCAATGCGGAAGGTATGCGTTGGGGCAGGTCCGCCTCTATGTCAGCCCTCAAGCGCACAGTTGACAAGATTGCAGGCACAGATGCCACCGTGCTCATAACAGGAGAAAACGGAACGGGCAAGGACATGCTGGCAAAAGAGCTTCACCGCCTTTCCGAAAGGTCGCTCAGGCCGATGGTCTGCGTGGATGCAGGCGCCTTGACAGAGACGCTTTTCGAGAGCGAGCTGTTCGGACATGTGAAAGGGGCGTTCACGGATGCCCATTCCGACCATGCCGGCAAATTCGAGCAGGCTGACGGCGGCACCCTTTTCCTCGACGAAATCGGGAACATCCCGCTTCACCTGCAGGCCAAGCTTCTGCGCGTGCTCCAGAACAGGGCCGTGACAAGGGTCGGAGACACAAAGTCCATCCCGGTTGACATAAGACTAATCTGCGCAACGAACAGGAATCTCGAAAAAATGGTAAATGACGGACAATTCCGTGAAGACCTCTACTACAGGATAAACACCATGCACCTACACTTGCCCTCACTCAGGGAAAGGCAGGACGAGATACAGCCACTGGCGGAAATGTTCACTGAAAAATTCGCTTCCAAATACAGGCGCTGCGTTCAAGGCCTGTCACAGGAAGCCGTGGAAATCCTGAAAAGGCACAGGTGGCCAGGGAACATACGTGAGCTTCAGAACTGCATAGAGAAAGCCGTCATTCTCGCTGACGGGCAAATGTTAGAATCCGCTGACATTATGATATCAGCCTCTCCCGTCCCGGACACAGGAGAGGACACAGCCGCAGAAACACTCGAAATGGCTGAGGAGAAAGCCATCAGGGCGGCAGTCGCACGTTTCAACGGCAACTTGTCCATGGTGGCCAAAGCCTTGGAAATCAGCCGTCCGACCCTGTACGCAAAGCTGAAGAAATACAATATCTGACAACAGACAGCCCCGGCAGGAAATCATGGAAACGGCAGACATCATACTTTTGGTCTCGGCATCCGCAATCGCTGGAGCCGCGCTGTCCGCATTGTGGACAAAAGAGAGGATGCGGAAAAAAGTGACCTACATACTGGATGCCTTGGAGGACAAGGAACTCAATTTCAGATTTGATGAAAAACCGCTGTTCAGCAGGAGCCTTAACCGCACGCTTAACAGAATCCGGGGCATCTTTGACAAGGAGCGCTGCGAAATCATGGAACAGGAACGCTATTACGGGCAGATGCTGGACCATGTGCAGACCGGAATAGCCGTCATCGAAACCTCTCAGACCGCCTCAAAGACGGAAGGAAGAGTCAGGTACTGCAATTCGACTGCACTTTCACTGCTCGGCATATCATCCCTGGGCAACATACGCCAGCTGCGCAATGTCAGCGACTCTCTTTATGAGGCATTTCTGAAAGCAACGGAAAATAATGAGGAACGTGCCAGCTGGTACAATGAAAGCGGACAGCGCACCATATCAATCACAGCGTCCGTTGCCCACATAGGAGGCAGGCAAGTCAGGGTTGTCGCCTTCAATGACATCAGCAACGAGATAGCTGAAAACGAACAGGCGGCATGGAGCAGGCTCATAAGAGTCCTCACCCACGAGATTATGAACACAGTCACGCCGATAGCCGCCCTAAGCGGCACGCTCGCGGAATATGCTCCAATCACATGCGGGGAGGGACCGGACATAAAGGAAGGACTTGCCACAATCTCACGCTCATCAGAAAATCTCATTAAATTCGTGCAGTCATACCGGGATCTCACCAAGGTAGCGCCTCCGTCCAAGAAAGCATTTTATGTCCGCGACATGGTCGGCAGGATAATCAATCTGACAGGACACCAGACGGAACAGGCCGGAGCCGCAATAGGATATTCAGAAAAAGACGAGGACATATTGCTATATGCCGACGAAAGCCAGATATCACAGATTATCATCAATATGATACGCAATGCAGTGCAGGCAGGAGCCACATCCATACAGATATCCGCCGGCATAGGAAGCGCGGAAAATGTGATTATAAGCATAGCCAACAATGGCGCCCCTATAAGCAAGGAAAGCCGGGAGCAGATTTTCGTCCCGTTTTTCACGACCAAGCCGGAAGGTACCGGAATCGGCCTGAGCCTGTCGCGCCAGATTATGAGACAGCACAACGGGACAGTCCTGCTGACCCGCAGCGACAGCACAGAAACGGTTTTCACTCTCAATTTCAGATAGCCTGCCTGAAAGAAAATCCGCCTTTTTCACAAAAAAGCATCCCGATAGGCATATTTTCATCAATTATGCTTAATTTTGTATCTGTTACTGAAACCAAGGCATAAGATGACAGAAAGACAGCCACAAGTGCTCGACCTGGAACAAATCATACGCTCCAGGGCCGGCAAAAAAGCAAAATATATACCACGGTTCCTGATTGAAGGATTCAAGAAACTTGCCCATCAGGACTTCATAAACGGATATCTCAAGGAAGGCCACATGGGAGTGGAATTCTGCGAAAACTGCCTTAAATACCTCAATGTGAACGTTGAGGTGGAAGGAATGGAAAACCTCCCAGACGATTCGTCAAGATATACATTCGTATCCAATCATCCGCTCGGAGCCATAGATGGGGTGACGCTCGGAATGGTGCTCGGAAAGCACTACAACGGGAACATCAAATACCTTATGAATGACCTCCTTATGAACCTCAAGGGACTTCAGCCGCTCGGCATCCCTGTCAACAAGCTCGGAGGACAGGCAAGGAATCTTCCCAAGCTCATAGACGAAGCCTTCCGTTCTGACAGCCATATGCTGCTGTTTCCCGCAGGCCTGTGCTCAAGGAAAATAGACGGCAAGATTCAGGATATCCAGTGGGGCAAGGCTTTCGTTACCAAAAGCATACAGACTGGCCGTGACATCGTCCCGATAAGATTCGAGGGAAGGAATTCGGACAGGTTCTACAATATCGCCAAATGGTGCAAGAGACTCGGGCTGAAATTCAATGCGGCGATGCTCTTCCTTCCGGACGAGATGTACCGCAGCCGAGGGGGCAGCTACCGCGTCATAATCGGCAAGCCTATTCCGCATGAGAGCCTTGACAAATCCAGGACTCCGCACGAATGGGCACAGGAAATCAGAAATAAAGTTTACGAGCTTTAAGAAAAATGGAAAGAATCATAGACCCTATAGCCGTTGATGTTCTCAAGGCGGAGCTTACTCCGGCCAAGAAGCTCAGAGACACCAACAAAGGCAACAACGAGATATACATAGTTGACTCGCACGACTCTCCCAATGTCATGAAAGAAATCGGCCGTCTCCGTGAAGAGGCGTTCCGTGACTCGGGAGGAGGAAGCGGGCTCTCCATGGACATAGACGAATTTGACACCATGGAGAATCCGTACAGGCAGCTTATCGTATGGGACCCTGACGCGCAGGCCATACTCGGAGGCTACCGTTTCATAGCGGGACCTGACATCAGGCTCGGGGATGACGGGCAGCCGCACCTGGCCACCTCACATATGTTCCGTTTCTCGGAAGAGTTCATCAAGAACTGGCTTCCATACACCATAGAACTCGGCAGGAGCTTCGTTTCTCCGCAGTACCAGAGTTCAAAGGCAGGCGCGAAGGCACTTTTTGCCCTTGACAACCTCTGGGACGGTCTCGGCGCTCTCATGCTCCAGAAGCCGGAAATGAAATACTTTTTCGGGAAAATGACGATGTATCCGGACTACAACCGCAGCGCACGTGACCTGATACAGCATTTCCTGTTCAAGCATTTCCGTGACAAGGACGGACTCGTGACACCTTACGAGCCGCTCGGGCTGACTACAGACACGGAAAGCATGGACACCATACTGACAGAAGACGGCTTCAAGGAAGACTACAAGATACTGAATGCCGAGGTCAGGAAGCTCGGGGTCAACATCCCCCCTCTCGTGAACTCATACATGAGCCTGTCCCCATGCATGAAGATGTTCGGAGGAGCGGTGAACCACGAATTCAGCGGTGCTGAAGAGACCGGCATCCTCATTGAATTCGACAAGATGTATGAAGAGAAGAAAGCCAGGCATGTCAACTCTTTCATAAAGGACAAAATAAGGCTGATGCGCCAGCGATTCCCACTTTTCGTGGAAAATATGGGAGAAAACCTCCAGGTAATGATCGCCCAGAAGAGGCAGCAGGTCCAGGAAAAGAGGGCACAGCAGAAAGCAAGGAGGGAGCAGGCCAGGAAAAAGTAAGAAAAAATCTCACATAATCAATTACACTCATCAAGTAACAGAACATTATGGCACAGGCAAGAACGGACAATGAATTTGATGTAATCATTGTCGGAGGAGGCATCACGGGAGCAGGTACTGCCAGAGACTGCGCGATAAGGGGACTGAAGGTCCTGCTTATCGAGAGGCACGACCTGGCTACGGGAGCGACCGGAAGGAATCACGGACTTCTGCACAGCGGGGCACGATATGCTGTCACGGACAGGGAATCCGCGGAGGAATGCATCAAGGAGAACATGATTCTGAGGAAAATCGCAAGACATTGCGTCGAAGAGACCGAAGGCCTGTTCATAACATTGCCTGAAGACGACCTGGCATATCAGGACCAATTCGTAAGTTCCTGTCTTGCTGCTGGAATCAATGCAGAGGTGATAGACCCCAAGGAAGCTCTCCGGATGGAGCCGTCAGCCAATCCAGACCTGATTGGCGCTGTAAAAGTGCCGGACGGCGCGGTCGATCCGTTCAGGCTCACCTCAGCCAATGTCATAGACGCAAAGCTTCACGGAGCCAAAGTGCTCGTATATAGCGAAGTCACAAGGCTCATAAAGGAAGGGGACACTGTCAAGGGAGTTGAAGTATTTAATGCGGCAACAAAGCAGAAAGCAGAATATTATGCGCCTGTCACAGTCAATGCAGGCGGCATTTGGGGCCAGCGCATAGCTGAAATGGCAGGGGCTAGAATCAACATGTTCCCGGCCAAGGGCGCTCTTCTGATTTTCGGCCACAGAGTGAACAATGTTGTGCTGAACAG
>DBLW01000133.1 GCA_002298075.1 Bacteroidales bacterium UBA714
GCACTGATATGCCTTCCCTCCCTTCCTTACTTTTCTATTCTGAGTTAACCTGTTCCATACTCCGCAGAGTATTCCATTATAGTATCATGTATCTTTTGTAAGCCTAAGGGATATGCAAATTCCATCCGAAAGGGAGCCGTCGATTTTTATATCGGCGAAGTTAAGGGCGCCTGTGGATATGCCAAGGCCCGGCGGCGCGTGCCACGGAATCATATGTGCTGCTGTGGCAGCCTTGTCTCAATCCACAGTTTCACGTCCTTTGTGATTTGCCGAAAAAATTGATTCGGTCCCTTACAGAAACGGACTTTGAAGAAAGGGAAAGAATCAATCGCTTCACAGAAAACATAACATTAATTTTTTAGCATCAACGAAAATGGAAGCTAACAACACCAACGCCAACAATGGCAAGAAGAACATCATCAACTCAACCGTAGTCAGTGGTTTCGTAGCCACCGAGCCGAAAATCACAGCCTGCACAGAGGCAAGCGTTATCCGCTTCGCTCTCGCAGTCAGCAACCGGGTTACCAACAAGGCGACAGGAGAGGTTACACGCCAGTCATCACTCATCACAGTCGAAAAGTGGGCTAAGAATACAAATCTCTCATCATTCGACGCTATCAGAAAGGGCATCCTTGTTGAAGTCAAAGGGTACCTCAAACCTAACGAGTGGAAGAACGCCGATGGCGAAAGCCGACACCGTATTGTTCTCGCAGCAAGAAGCGTGAAGCCCATTGCGAAACCGGCATCAATGATGGAACCGCAACCTGAAGCAATCGCTTCCTAATCAGAAGTCTCACCATGTCCGAGGCTCACTCTCCGAGCCTCGGATAAACTTAAAGCGACATGGAAGATTTTGAGGACAGTGTAATCGGATGCTTCTGCACTCTGCTTGACAGTTGGCGAGACCATGATTACGGAGAAATCGTTGAAGACTCCGGGAACCAATATGTAGTGCGACTGACATCAGGACAGCAAATAACTTTGAGTCCTAATGATGTGGTAATATGCGACTGAACTAAAAACGGCAATCCGTCCAGAATGAACCGGATTGCCGTTTAGACAGAACAATAGGTCTTTGTAGCCCTATTGTATTTGCTTGTTATAGTTTTGAAATATCGCTTTAAATGAATGATTAATACAATATCTTAATTATTCTGCTTCAGAAACTTTCCACTTTCCTCCTCTTGTAGCTCCGACCCACTGAATTTTCGCCATTTTTAAGTATCTTGACATTGTCCTTATTGATAATCCATATTTATCCGCCAAATTTTGACGTGATATTGTAGGGTCAGAAGACACTACATCTCTTAACTCCTCAATAAATATTGCAATTTTTAATCTATGACTTATTTTTGATCCATTAGGCCTACTTTGGGTGCCATCAGAATTTAGAATGCCATTTAGAGTGTCATTTCCAGGTAGAGTGCCATTCTGAGTGCCAAATCCAGATAGAGTGCCATTGCTGTTGGACAAAATGGCATTCTGTTCTAGACGAATATTGGAAATATCTCCAATTATATCATCGTATGAATCATACAATGATAGCATCGCTTTAATATCTTGGGCATTCCCCTTAGTGTCAAGTATCAACACAGTTCGGTCAACCTTATCATCATGGTGTTCCTCAATGGAGGGCATATTGTGGTAGACTTTCTCCCAAATATGGAAGATTCCACTCACTCCACTACCGGCTCTTTCTCCCAATTTTACAAGAGACAACATCTTAAGCATTGTACTATTACGAGGATCCGAATAACTTCCCTCGATTGCTGCCATTGCTGAAATACGCATAGAACCCGGGTTCGAGAATTTGAAGTCATTACCGTTTTTTGAAATGACAATTCCCCGACGTCCATAGAAATCTGCGTGAACTACTGAATTTGTTGTTGCTTCGCGTAAAATTTTATGTACTGGCGTATCGTCAACCCGCTGAATGCCTCTCATTACGAATGGAGTCTTAAGGTCGGAACCTAGCCTGTTGACTACCTTTATAATAAAATCAAATACGTTCCCGCTCCAATCACCGGAAGTAGAGACTATCCTATCAGTCCAACGAGTTTCACCAACCTTCCTATTCTCTTGAAAGTCTAAAAAATATTGAGGAAATTCTCGAACAATTTCATATTCGTATCCGAACATAAGTAGCCCTGCAACTGTAGGATGATAATTTCCATCCGAAGAAACGCTTATTGCTCCTAAGTTTCTAAGAAATAGCTCATCCTCGACATTGTTCCAAAAATGGTCAGGATGTGTATTCTTGAACATCTGCCTGTAAGATCTAATCGTATCCGGACAAAATACAGAATTATCCATTTCTACAAGAACTTTGGTGTCCTGCGACTTTGAATCCGCATCTCTGAACATTAGAGATATTTCCTCTGAACTACATAAATAATCACCTTCATGATATCGTCTGTAAGTTCCATGACGGGGATCCATTCCCTTGTAAATTGGCCGTGCAGTACGTTCTACTCTGGGTATACGAAAAACCAGGATATCCTTGCCACCAATTTTTTCTTTGCTGACTGATTTCTCGGTCAAGATATTGCTACTGATTTTTTGGCGGTTATTAACCATATTCCAAAAATCCTTGTATGTCTTTTCTATATCACCCAGACCTACAACTGAGAGAGTGCCATCCTTTAGCTCCTTGACACCAAGGATGATAATACCTCCATCAGTATTTGCGAAAGAAGAATATGTGTCCCAAAAACTATCGGGAAAACCGCCACGAGCATCCTTCACTTCTAATTGATAATGCTCCCTATATTTTTCTAATTCAGATAATTTGAAATCCATATCTAAATGTTGTATAGTGCAAAATTACTAAATATTATTCAGAGTGCCAAGCATGTCACTCTAAAACAGCCTTTCTTAGTGTAAGTTCGTGCTATTCCCCTTATATTATTTGTGTAAGCCTATTATAAAATGATGCCGATGTAGTTGGCCCGGAAGGGCTGCCGGTGATTCTGCGGCAAAGTTGGAGGCCGGGGCAAATATCAAATCGGGGCCGGAGGTCACGGCTTCGCTGTGAATTTGACTCATTGCCCCTTGCGCCTCCCCTGGAATGCCTGAAATCTTAAAACAGCCCTCCGGCGGAACAAACGGATCTAACGGGAGGGATAAAAAATGAACTATATGAAAGTGATATGTACTCAATGCGGAGGAATAAACGTAGCGTGTGAAGCTATGATTAATCCCAATGACAAGAAATTCCGTAATTATACGGATGAAGCGTTTCTTTACGGATGGTGTGAGGACTGCGGTAACGGAGTTGTCCTCTCCGATGTCGATGAAGTGAAAACGGACATAGATAACCACTATGCTGATTTTCGTGCCGAACATGATACAGAACCTCTTTATGCTCAATGTGAAATCGTGTGGAAAAAGGACGATGATTATTATGCTTCCCCAAAATCGGCGACCATAAAACTATCTTCCGATATTGACGATGCCACCGGTGAAAAAATATTCTTCTATTGCAACGGCATAGAGGCACTCAAATCACTCGCTGAATTTGGCACAGAGGATTTTGTCATTACAGACTGCTTCAACTTAACAAGAGAACTGAATTAATAACATTAAACATCAAAATCATGCACTCTTCAGTTTATCAAATAACAACCGAAAAGATTATAGAAGGAGGATTACTTGACGAAGACACCTTACATCAGGGAGACTGTTCGGGACTTGACTATTGTTCTAATATTGACGATGAAGAACGCAAGGAGCGTATAGAAAACCTCGTAAACAATATACTGCCTGAAGGTATGTTCACTCTAATTGATGAAAATACAATCCGTTACAACGGAGGTGTGGAAATCTGGCAGGAGGAATGGGTCAAACAGATAAAAGAAAAATGTGCGGTTGTAACTGCAAACAATATACAAGAATGGAGAACGCTTTATTACCTTCAAGAAGCGATAGAAAATCCGCTTGATGTAGGGAGCAGATTCTATGGTGACAACTGCGGATATTCTTCCTTTTCGGAGAAATCGGGAGAATTCATGAAAAGTCTGAATGAACTTGAGGCAGGAACACTGCTTTATATAGGCGGTGTGGTTGACTATCATTATTAAGCTATGAATCGGATAGTTTATCCGGCATGACGGACAGGCGGGGGTTTGCCCTACCTGCCCCTTCAGTGGATATGGCACAAACATCTGAGACCATATCCTTTTTTACATCACTGAGTTCTCCTTTAGGCGATGTCGCTTCCCTCTTATATTTTCTCGTTTTTGTTCTTTTTTACATTCCTGCGTCGTCCCATGACAGGACTAACATTTATGTTCATAATTACTTGTCCTCCTTATAGTTTTTATCAATATCGGCAAGCCGCTACTCTTATAATTCTCCTTTTATAAAGCCGCATCCCATTTTTAGGAAAATCCTTTTCTGTCCGGAACCGTCACTGCCGGTGGTTATCGGCGCGAAGTTCAGCATCCGGGCTTATCAGCCAAGGTTGCACGGAGTTTCTGCGAGATTTTACAGCCATACTGTAAAATCTTCTTGAAAACCTTGTCCCTAAAGCCTCTTGGATGCTCCTGTGTTGCGCAGATAATCACCTCGCGGACGGCACCTGAAGGAGCAGGAATGTGAGGGAAATAAAAATCAGATATATGGCATACAACAAACACAAATCATTTGAGGATAATGTCAAGGCGATAGAAACCGCACTGACCGTCCTCTCGCAGAAGCGAAAGGCTACCGAGCCGGAGAAAGAAACAATGTCGCTCTATTCGGGCTTCGGAGGTATCAAAGAGGTGCTGAACATAGGCACTGAAAAGTCAATCCCTCAAAGCATGGAGGCAACGGCAAACCGACTGTTGACCGTCATCGGCAGTTTTCCAACCGACAAACCCGAATGGTGCGACACGACCATTGACAGCATCAAGACATCGGTACTGACCGCATTTTACACCCCTGCCTTTATAATAAATGCGGTTGCACGGCAGATACAGGCCACGTTCAAGACACACGGACTTACGATGCGCACATTCCTTGAACCGAGCGCAGGCATCGGCGGCTTCCTGCCTGTCGCCATGAACGGCACCAAGTCTTACGCATTTGAAAAAGACACGCTGACAGGCATAATCCTCTCCCTGCTCAACGACGATACCGAGACCTGTACGGCAGGTTTTGAGAGCATCGGGGAACAACGGCTTGAGCATACATATTTTGATGTAATAGCCTCAAACATACCATTCGGCAATTTCCGTGTGTTCGACGCAGACCTGTGGAAGAAAGGCGGCATACATGAACAGTCAACAAAGACCATACACAACTACTTTTTCGTAAAGGCAATGGAACTGCTCAACGAGGGTGGACTGCTTGCTTTCGTTACATCGAGGGGCATAGCCGACACTCCCGGCAACAAGTTCGTGCGTGAATACCTTGTGAACAACGCCAACCTCATAAGCGCGGTACGCCTCCCCGACAACATCTTCATGCAGACAGGCGGCATTGAGGTCGGGAGCGACCTGCTCATATTCCAAAAGGACACAGCAAAATCCGGCCCCACATCAAGGGAGGCGATGTTTCTCCAGACCTCAAAAGAAAAGCACGGCGAGGAAAATACGGAACCCTCAAACCGTCTTTTCACCATGCCGAAAACAACACTGTCAACCGACAGCCGCATTGTGAAAAACCAATACGGCAAGCTGACACGCAGGTATTCATGGTCGGGCGGCGAGGCTTCAATGGCTGACTATCTCGCAGCCATACTGAAATATGATTTTGACCGCAATTACAGACCGGGGCTTTTCTCCAATCCGGGAATTGGCAGACAGGCGCAGATGTCGCTTTTCGGAGATTTGGACATCGCGTCGGCAAAAGGACGGCGTGGCTATACCGGGGAAATGCCCGAATGGTTCAAAGAGGGCGCACTGGTAGTGTTCGAGGGTCAGGTGGGAACGCTTGAATACCGCAAGTCAACCCATTATGAAGATATTGCCGTCGATTTCGTGCCTGTTGACAACGGAAGCGTGAACATCGAGAGGGCAAACGACTATATGCCGTTAAGGGATGTCTATTTTGAACTTTCCAACAAGGAGAGGGAGGAAAAGACCGAGCAACCCGAATTAAGGGAGCGACTGAACAGCCTTTATGACGCTTTCACCGCCAAATGGGGCTTCTTCCACGATAACGACAACAAGGAATTTATCTCTCTTGACAGCCTCGGGAACGAGGTGCTGACACTTGAAATGGCTGTCGGAAGGGAGATTTACAAATCCGACATCATGCGTGAGCCGGTGGCTTTCAAAAAGACGGACACATCGGTGAGGCTTCTCCCCATAGAAGCACTCGCAAGTTCTCTGAACTATCACGGTCAGGTCAACATCGACTATATGTGCAAGACCGCAGCAATGACCGAGGACGAAATCACCGGAGCACTCAAGAACGAGATTTTCTACAACCCAATTACAGACTGTTGGGAGCATAAAGGCCGCTTCATCGGCGGCGACATCGTTACCAAACTGCGTGATGTTTCCGAACTGCTTCCGTTCCTTGACGAGCGCAAGAGGTCTTTTGCCGAAATTTCCGCAAAGGCACTTTCCGATGCGTTGCCCGAACCTGTGCCGTATGAGGAACTTGACATAAACATGGGCGAAAGGTGGATTGACCCAAAAATATACGCCTCTTTTGCGTCATATCTTTTCGGGGTGGATGCCGAGCTGATGTACTTTGACATAAACGACACCTACCTGCTCCGGCTCACGGGATATTCAGCCGTCGCCTACAACACCTATTCCGTGAGGAACTGCAACGGCGAGGATATGTTTGTCTATGCGCTCCAGGACACCGTGCCCGAATTTACAAAAGAGGTGTATGTCAACGGCGAAAAGACCCGTGTCTCCGATGAAGATGCAATACAGGAGGCAGCCGCCAAGATACAGGAAATACGCGCCACGTTCCGTGACTGGCTTGACCGCCAACCCCTGCCTGTCCGTGACCGGCTTGTAGCCGAGTACAACAGCCGCTTCAACTGCTATGTTCGCCCGTCCTACGACGGAGCGGCGCAGACTTTCCCCGGCCTTACATTCGAGCAATTCCCATACGACAGCCTCTATCCCTCTCAGAAAGATGCCATTTGGATGATAAAGCAGAACGACGGCGGCATCTGCTGGCATGAAGTCGGCACAGGCAAGACCATGATAATGTGCGTGGCGGCTTATGAAATGAAGCGTCTCGGCATTGTCAACAAGCCTATGATTATCGGGCTCAAATCCAATGTGCATGAGATAGCCGACACTTTCCGCAAGGCATATCCCATGGCAAAGATACTCTATCCCGGACGCGAGGATTTCACGCCTGCAAACCGCA
>DBLW01000185.1 GCA_002298075.1 Bacteroidales bacterium UBA714
CGCAATTCCGGTGCATTCCCGGAGAGATGGCTTCCTGCTGCGATCTGTGTGCTTCCTGAGCCTTGGACTGAACAGAACCATTTCCTGAACAGCTCGATGAAAGTCGTGCGCGGAAGGGTTGAGGAGGCATATAAGGCCAATATGGAGTTCGCATATACTCCTCAGGGAAAGAATATCGTGAACCCGATGAACATGGCTTCGCTTGCTTAGTGTTGCCTTAGGCTGTCGGGTGTCCGGAAATTTGGACAAACCCGACAGCGCTTTGCGGCATTGTCTTGGGTGGCACTTTGTTGTGTTGAAAATTTCGTGGGGTGTAATCTGCTGTATATTAATGTCAGATTAATAAAGAATTTCCCTGTTTTGGGATATTTGCGTAATGTGTAATAGATTGAAGTGCAGTTGTTTGTACTCTATGGTAAAATAAAATTTTATAATGGATTTTTCTGAACTTATACTGAAAAGGCAGAGTGACCGGAAATATTCTCCGGAGCCTGTCGCAAAAGATGATATAATGAAATGTCTGGAGGCGGCCCGCCTGGCCCCGTCTGCCTGCAATTCCCAGCCGTGGAAATTCGTCGTTATAGACGACAGGGGCAAGCTTCTGGAGATGTCTGAGGCAGCTATCGGGCTTGGCATGAATAAATTCACCGTTCAGGTGCCGGTTATGATTGCAGTCGTGCTTGAGAAGATGAATTTCTCCGCGCGTATAGGCAGTCTCCTGAAGAAGAAGGACTACTGCATGCTTGACCTGGGAATCGCGGTGGAGCATTTCTGCCTGCAGGCGGCAGACCTCGGACTCGGCACATGCATCATGGGCTGGTTCGATGAGAAACGCATAGCCCGCCTGCTCGGTGTGCCGCGCGGCAAACGCATCCCGCTGATAATCTCACTCGGCCATCCCGATGCCCCGACCCGCGCCAAAGTCCGCAAGCCCCTCGAGGAAGTCTCCTCCTGGAACGCTTATTGACTTTTGACTGATTAACCTGAGGGTGACACCCGTCTTGTCCATGAAAACCATCGGCAAAGATACGTGTCACCCTCTTTTGTTTTCTGGCTCCATCGCAAGATTCTTATCTTCTATACGAGAGAGTCTCTTCTCAACCTTCTTGACCAGCTGCATTACAAGTCACAGAAATGCTTCTATGCTTCGGACCGTTACGGGTTCGCTGAATATGCGGCAGATGTCATGGAACTTGCGGATGACATTGACATGCTCCTTTCTGCAAGAAAAGAATTTCTGCTCGGACCTTGGGTCGAGTCGGCCAAGGCATGTGGGACTACGGATGCGGAAAGAGACCTTTATGAATGGAATGCCAAGACTCAGATAACCCTTTGGGGTGTTCCGGGAAGTGTGCTCAATGACTATGCCTGCAAGAGCTGGTCCGGGCTGGTCAAGGATTTCTACAAGAAGCGCTATGAGCTGTTTTACCAAGGCCAGATGCATGCTCTCGAATCAGGACAACCGTTTGATTATGATGGGTTTGTTGAAGAATGTCTTGCTTTTGAGAAAGCATGGACAGAGGGGCATGATTTGTATCCTGTCGAACCGTCTGGCTCTGAGATTGATATTTGCTTTCGGCTTTGGAGCAAGTACAGGCGAAATATGCATGGAATGCAATAAAAATATTAACTTTACGACCTGCAATCGCAGTGTGTTTGCCCTGTGATGCAGGTCGGTTGAGTTATTTATTTGATATTCAAGAATATGTCTCTTTTGTTTTTGGGAAATATCGGTGCCGGGGAGATAATCGTAATCGCCCTTGTGGTTTTGTTGCTTTTCGGAGGGAAGAAGATTCCGGAACTTATGAAAGGTCTCGGGAAAGGTGTCAGGAGCTTCAAGGAGGGGATGAACGAAATAGAGAAGGACATTCAGTCCGAAGATTCAGATGCCGGGAAAAAGTGAGCCCGGAGTGAGCGGGATGTCTTTCTGGGGGCATCTTGAAGCTCTCAGATGGACTCTTTTCAGGATGCTTGCCGTGTTTTTCGGCGGGGCTGTCGCTGCATTTGTTGCCATGCCCCGTATTTTTGACCGTTTCATACTCGGGCCGGTCTCTTCTGATTTTTTTCTTTACCGCTTGTTGGCGCGTATCGGTGACAGGTTCCCTTTCATGCCGGATTTCGGCAGCAGGGAGTTCCATGTGGACATAATAAACATCAATGTCTCGTCCCAGTTCATGACGCACATCAGCACGTCTTTCTATCTTGCTGTTGTGCTGGTGTTCCCTTACCTTTTATATGAACTGTGGAAATTCATCCGTCCGGCCCTCTATGACAATGAAATGAGGTATGTGCGCCTTGCCTTCATATGCGGTACGCTTATGTTCTATGCCGGATGCGCCGTCGGCTACTGCCTTGTTTTCCCCTTCACTTTCCGCTTTCTTGCCGAGTATCAGCTCAGCGTCAGCATCGTGAACCAGATTAACCTCAGCTCATACATCGGAATATTTCTGATGATGATTTTCGTGATGGGGCTCGTGTTCGAGCTTCCGGTTCTTGCATGGGTCCTCTCCAGAATGGGAATTGTCAACAGGGCGCTTCTCGTAAGGGGCCGCAGGTATGCCGTTGTCGGACTGCTTGTCCTTTCAGCGATAATAACTCCTTCAGGAGACCCGTTCACTCTTGCAGTGGTGTTTGTTCCGCTATATCTCCTTTATGAACTGTCTGTCTGTGTCGTGAGGGATTGATGCCGCCTGTCGTAGCTTGGGGCATTAACGATTTATGCGGTGAAAGGCATGATTGCATACCCTTCACCGCATAAGTGAAATCATTTTTGCCAAGCAGCTGCGGAAAATTGTCAGCGCTCCTTTTCGAAATATTCTTTTCCGACTCCGCATGCCGGGCATACCCATTCTTGCGGAATCTCACTGAAAGGTGTTCCCGGGGCCACTCCGTTCTCAGGGTCTCCTTCTTCGGGTTCATATACATAGCCGCAAGTCACGCACACGTATCTGCCCATATCGGCGGAAGCCTCATCGTCCTTGTCCTCTTCTGCCGTGGCCTCGTCGCTCATTTCTGATTTCTGCACGAGATTTTCAATCTCACTGCATACGCACTCGCTTTCCATGCGTTCCGAGACTTTGTCCCAGTTCACTATTTCCCAGAATTTCTCTGCGAATGCCGCACGTTTGTTCCTGTAGTCAATGTAATATGCATGTTCCCATACGTCAATCGTAAGCAGAGGCTTGTGTCCCGATTTCAACGGATTGCCTGCATTCGGCTCCTGCATGATGTGCAGCTTGCCTTCCTTGTCCTGGGCGAGCCATGCCCAACCTGAGCCGAACAAGTCTGTGGCAGCTTTCTGGAATTTCTCTTTGAATGTTTCTACCGAACCGAAATCACGCTCCAGCGCATTTTTTAAGCTTGCTGGGATTTCCGCGCTCTCCGGAGTCAGGGAATTGAAGAAGAATGTGTGGTTCCATGCCTGGGCCGCATTGTTGTAAACCGGCCCAACGGCATTCATGACGATTTCCTCAAGTGTGGCATCTTCGTACTCTGTGCCGTCGATGAGTCTGTTGAGATTGTCAATGTAGGTCTGGAGATGCTTGCCGTAATGGTATTCGATTGTTTCGCGGCTCATGACCGGTGCCAATGCGTCCATCGCATAGGGGAGAGGAGGTAATGTAAAAATCATAACTGTCTATTTTTAAGTAAGTTTGTTCTTGTCTGTGCTTTTCTCCGGCTTCGGATTCAGACGGGCTGGTCTGCCTGTCTTTCCGTTTACTGTGCCGGCGGAAATGCGGTGCATGGCGGAAATCAACAATCGCGCCGAACTTGAATCGGGCGGTGCCGTCTGCCGGATATTCGTCTTGGACGGCTGCCTGTCCTTGGCTGCAATCCGTTTTGCATTCCGGATGCTTTGATTGTTCAAAAGGTTGAATAATTTGTGCCATTTAATGCTAAGGAGCGGTTTTTGTATGTCATTTCGGCTTTTAAAAAGAACTAAATGGAAGATATCGCATTTCACAACATCAGCATCAGCCGTCTCAAGGAACATTTTCCTGGTTCGCAATGGGCCGGAATCGGTGATGATTTCTGTATCTTTGATGCCACTTATAACAAGAAACTTAAAGTCCTGGAATATCCTTGCCGTTTTGACGGATATCTTGCGCTTTTCTGTGTCAAAGGAAATATCCGCATTACTGTAAATCTCAATGAATTCGAAATGAAAGACAACACTATGTTCTTGTGCGTGCCAGGCAATATAGTGAGAATAACTCAGGTCATGTCTGCTTGTCCTGTTGAGGATATGCATTATATAGGAGTCGCAATGACCAAGGAGTTTGTCCAGGGTCTCAGAATAGACATCAACAAGCTCTTCAGCGAGGGCATGTCTTTCATTGACAGCCCATGTGTCCCGCTCAGCGCGCACGAGGCGGAACTTGTCACGCGCTATGTCGCTCTGCTGGGGGATGTGGTGACGTCCGACCTTGTATATAAGAGGGATGCCGTGCACTCGCTTCTGTCATCGGTCTTTTATGTTATGGCTGGCGTGGTCACAAAGCACACTTCGGAGCTGAAAAAGATGTCCGCAGTGCCTTCAAGCAGGAGCAAGATGATATTCGAGCAGTTCATAAAGCTTGTCTCTGAGTATCATACCCAGCAGCGCATGGTGGGATTCTATGCCGACAAGCTGTGCCTGACTCCAAAATATCTTTCCAAACTGATACGTAATGCGACAGGCCGTTCTGCCCCGGAATGGATTGACGCATATGTCATCCTGGAGGCCAAGAATATGCTTAAATATTCAAATGCGACAATAAAGGAGATTGTTTTCAGGCTCAATTTCCCGAACCAGTCGGTTTTCTACAAATTTTTCAAAGCCCGCACCGGCATGACTCCTACCGAGTACCGTAACTCGTAGTTTCCCGTCTTGTTGTGATTCCCGGCTTATGTCGTCATTCATTTTGGCCGGGCGTCACATTCTGCCTTGTTGCCATATTCTGCTTGTTGTGATATGGCGCGGCGCTTGAAGATGCGCTGATGTCAGTGCGCAAAGATGAATCCGAAATATATGCGGGGACCCATAGGTTTGTTAAGGCCGTTTTTATTGAAAGCCATAAGCCAATCCGCCTTCAATGTGAGCCTGAACGCCTTGCCTACGGCATATTCAACTCCTGCAAAAGGGTCGAGCGCAAAAAAAGGCTCTTTATGAAAGACTGCATCCGGTTCCGGAAGCCAGTCGTGCCTGGCTCCTTCGAACATATACAGTATGGTTTTCATTCCTCCTCCTGCGGTAAGTCCGACGTAAGGGTAGAAGGGGCCCATCTGCCAGTACCAGTCGCATAGCGCTCCGGTCCAGAACACCTTGTTGAAACTGCCGTTTCCCATCAGTGGAAGATTTGAAAAGTAACCTTCGAAACCGGTTCGCAGATGCTTGCCGATATGTATCTTGGCAACGCCTCCCATGCCGAATACTGCTCCTGATGGGATATATCCATACGGATTGTCACATCCGCTTATATATCCTGTGTGCACCATCATGCCGCCGGAGAATCCTCTGATTCCCTTGGCAGGGGCGGCGGCTTCCTGGATCTTTTCGTGTTCAGTGTGTGTCTGTGGCATGCTGTCAGAGCGTATGTGCCCCGCAGCGTTGAAGCAAATCTGTGCAAGCAGCAGTGCTGCTGAAAATAATCTTATCGTCATGGCTGCAAATATAGCCAAAGTAGAGAGCAGAGGCAAAATTTATTTTGACTATGCCGAGACCAAGCATATATATGAACCTTAGTTCAAATATAGCCAAAGTTGAGCGCATAGGGAAAATTTATTTTCACTATGCCGAGACCAAGCGTATATATGTCCGTCAGGACAAATATAGCAAAAGTCGAGAGCAGAGGCAAAATTTATTTTGGCTATGCCGAGACCACTGCGTATATATGAGCCTTGGCTCAAATATAGCAAAAGTCGAGAGCAAAACGTCAAACTTGCTTGTAAGTTTTGCCGAAACCAAGCGTATATATGAACTTTAGTTCAAATATAAGAAACTGTTTTGA
>DBLW01000026.1 GCA_002298075.1 Bacteroidales bacterium UBA714
AGGTATAACATTGAGTAATCATTTAGTTTATCATATGTCTCTTTGCTCAGGTTCATGGATCCTTTCCTTCAACTGGAGGATTTCCATCATCCGCAGGCACAGTACGGTAGACAGTTCGTTGCATCTCTTTTTGAGCTTGCCGTCGCGGAAACGGCGTGCCGAATGTTGTCAAAGTCTTGACATAGCCTTGACATAGCGCAACTTGGGCGGCAAAGGGAGAGTCAATTTTACATTGGGACCAGCCGGTTTTCAGGAAAACGGTTTAAAGAAACGCCATATTTTTTACCGAATGCTCCTCAAATGTAATTCGGTTTAAAAATGGCCGATTGTTTAAACCGAATTTTATCAGTGAGCGGAATGCGAAATGATTTCACTGGCTGTTGCTCCATGAATCAAAAACAATCTGTCCGAAAGCCCCCGGATAAAAAACGATAGACGTTGATTGTTGCCTGTTTGATTATCAAAGAGTTCTGCCGATTCAGACAGGCCGGAGCACGTCAGAAATAGAACTGCAGGCCGATGGCGCCGGTAAGGAGCCGGAGCTCTAAGGACGGTTGGGATTTTAGAACCTGAATGTCACATGCACCGACTTTCAATATGATGCCCATCTGTTTTATCGGTCTGACTTCAAATGCTGCCGGTTCGAATGAAATGCCGAACACGAAAGGCATCTCGGCTAATTCGGGGACATCGTCACCTTCGAATATTTCTTTCACGGCACCGAAAGACAGGACTGCTCCGGGCCTGTAGTAGAACTTGTCACATATCCTCGTATAATAACTGACTGCGGGAGAGAAAGAGAAGAAATGCGCATAGGCATTTACTGTTGATTTTTCATCTCTCGATATTGTCGTCGTGCTCTTCCTTTTCAATCCGTAGGAGACTGCGCTGCGGAGAGCGCAATTGTGTGTGATGAAATATCCGAATTCTGCAGAGAATACCATGGCGGGCGCTTCACGGACGGTCCGTTCATAAGTGCCGGTTACATCTGTGAAACTGACTTTTTCTCCTTTTCCCGCACTGGTTCTGAAAGTGCCGGATACGTACATGTCTCCTTTCTCCTGGCCGTAGGCCATAAGCCCGGACAAGACAGACAAGATTGCAATAAATATTTTTTTCATAATCCGAATATTGTTTCCTTCGAAGGAAGTCCGTCATTCATGCGCATCTTTCCCATTCATGCGCATTTAACCGAAATCTGTATTTCAATCGTCTGATTTCCAGTTTTTAGGTGCTGCCGTTGCCCAAAGTTTTCAGGCTGATGCCCGCATGCTCATATGTAGCGGGGACAAAAGTAATCAAAGTATTTTGATATGCAACATCTCCGGCGGCTTTATTCATTGATATGACGCGATTTGCAAGCTTACAGCATGCTGCTTGTCGGCAAGAAACAATGGAACTTTTGGTTTTATCCATGTTAATTGCAAACTTTGCGGAACGAAACGCATCAAGACTGTCTTGAAAATATGACCGTAAAGGAAAAATATTATGCCGAATTGCCTGCTGCCGGAATCGCCGATGAGGTGAACCGGCAGTTGGTTTTGCATCCGCGGCTTGTCATAACTGCTCCTCCTGGGGCCGGAAAATCCACTTTGCTCCCTTTGACTATCCTGGATGGGCTTGGAGATGTCGGGCGCATCATTATGTTGGAGCCGAGAAGACTGGCCGCGAGGCAGATTGCGCAGCGGATGTCCGATATGCTTGATGAGCCTGCCGGTGTGACAGTCGGATATAGGATGAGGCTTGACACAAGGGTGTCTGACAGGACAAGGGTTGAGGTTGTCACAGAGGGCGTTCTTACGCGTATGTTGATTGATGACCCGTCGCTTGAGGGCGTGTCTGTCGTGATATTTGACGAATTTCATGAGAGAAGCCTTGCGGCAGATGTAGCTCTTGCGCTTGCAAGGCAGTCACAGGATGTGCTCAGGCCTGACCTGAAGCTTGTCTTGATGTCGGCTACCATGGATACGGAGTGGCTGTGCCGTGAACTGGACGCTCCTCTTGTGGAGAGCCGCGGTAGGATGTTTCCGGTTGAGATTGTGCATTGGAATGAGGAGGCGGATGTGTTCAATGTCGCGGAGGTTACGGCTAAGGTTATACGTATGGCTCACAGCAGGCATGAGGGGGATATCCTTGCATTTCTTCCCGGTGAACGGGAGGTCTGCAGGTGTGCTGATATGCTTGAAGGAGGCTTGGGCGAAACACGCGTGTATCCGTTATACGGAATGCTTCCGCTTGAAGAGCAGAGGCTTGCTGTCGCTCCTTCGGCACCGGGGAAACGCAAAATAGTCCTTGCGACTCCAATTGCTGAGACATCGCTTACTATAGAGGGGGTGAGGGTTGTCGTTGATTCTGGCCTTTGCCGTAAACAAGTATTCGACACGCGCAGCAGCATGACCAGGCTGGAGACAGTAAGAATCAGCCTTGATATGGCGGAGCAACGTTCCGGGCGTGCAGGAAGGGTTGCTCCCGGTGTATGCTACAGGTTGTGGTATTTGGGGGCTGAAAAGAATATGCCGGCTGTACGTGTTCCTGAAATTCTTGAGGCGGATATCGCCGGAACCATGCTGGATATTGCCGCATGGGGAGAACGTATCGGGGATATTCCGTGGATTGATATGCCTAAGCCGGCCAATATGTCCCGTGCAAGGACGCTTCTGGAATCGCTCGGTGCCATTGACAGGAATGGGCGGATTACAAGCCATGGGCGTGCCCTTTCAGGATTGCCGTGCCACCCGCGTATAGGACAGATGCTCCTGAAGGCTTCCGGGGCGTTGGACAAGGCGCTTGCGGCGGATATAGCGGCCCTGCTGGAGGAACGCGACCCTATGGCGGGTATCATGGAGACGGGAATTGACATAAGGGTCGCAGAATTGAGGAAAAACCGCAGGAAAGGTTCCGGAGGCATATGGGGACGGCTCGCAAAGGAGGCCTTGCAATATTGCCGTATCTCCGGTGTCGGTACTGATGATTCTGCGGCCGACCCTTACAGGATTGGCGAACTTGTCGCTGCGGCATATCCTGAAAGAATCGGCAAGGCGTGGAAAGAGGGGAGGGGCCGGTTCCAGTTCCCTGACGGCAGTATTGCAGCCATGGATGAGACGGACATGCTGTCCTCGTGCGAGTGGATAGTCGCATGCAGTCTCAATGCAAGGAAAGATGGCGACGGCAGGATTTTTCTTGCGGCTCCTTTGGACAGGGAGGATGTCATGGCTATGGCGCAGACCCGTGACCGCGTATTCTGGGACAGCCGCCAGGGATGTGTGTCTGCGCAGCGTGAGACGAGGCTCGGTGCTATTGTCATCGGGACTGTGCCTCTCCATGACGTATCCAAGGAGGCAGTCATCGGCGTAATGTGCGAGGCTGCCGGCAGAGATGGCATGCCCATGTTTGACTTTTCTGACAAGGCATTTGGCATGATACGCAGAATATCCGCAGTGTCTGCCTGGCATCCTGAGCTGGAGCTGCCAGATATGAGTCCGGAATCTGTCTTGGGCAGGGCAGAGGAGTGGCTTCCTCTTTATGCCGGGAATGCGAGGTCAGTGCAGGAGCTGAAGAAGATTGACATGTGCG
>DBLW01000085.1 GCA_002298075.1 Bacteroidales bacterium UBA714
GAACACCGAGAAAGACATCGGCACTGCGCTGATAAAGCTGGCATGAGAGCCTGCCGTCAGCCACATAGAACTGGAACAGCGAATGGCAAGGAGGCAGAGCCATCTTGTCAACTTCCGCCACATTCCAGGCCGACACTATCATACGGCGCGAATCCGGATTGTTCCTTATTGTCTCCACCACATTGGAAAGCTGGTCTATCGTGCTTCCGTCAGGACAAGGCCAGCTGCGCCACTGATGCCCATAGACAGGACCCAAATCACCGTTTTCGTCAGCCCACTCATCCCAGATTGAAACTCCGTGGTCTTTCAGATACTTTATGTTCGTATCACCTGAAATAAACCACAGAAGCTCATATATTATCGACTTCAGATGCACTTTCTTTGTGGTGAGCAGCGGAAATCCCTCGCTCAAGTCAAAACGCATCTGGTGGCCGAATATGCTCTGCGTACCCACACCGGTGCGGTCTTCCTTCATGACTCCGTTTTCGCGTATATGCCGAAGAAGATCAAGATATTGTTTCATGTGAAATCCGTTTAAATCCGCACTGAATGTCAGTTCCTGACTCCGAAAGCAAATATTATGGCCTGCCCGTAAACCTCACCTGGCCTGAGCACCGGTGACGGATAATCCTCCTTGTTAGGCGCATCAGGGAAATTCTGGCACTCTATGGCAACACCTGAATAATCCTCATACACATGGCCGTTCTTTCCCTCCGGACACCCTGCAAGCCAGTTTCCGGTATATACCTGCACGCCAGGCTGGGTCGTAAGGACCTCAAGTGTCCTGCCGCTTTCCGGAGAATACAGCAAGGCAGCGCTCTGCAGCTGCCCCTGCTCAGCACCGTCTATAACCCAGCAGTTGTCATATCCCTTTCCGTATTTCAGCGCAGGAAAATCAGCACCGATATCCTGCCCGAGAGCCTTCTCATTGACAAAATCCATAGGAGTACCGGCCACTGGCTCACTCTCTCCCAAAGGAATGAGAGTCTCATCAGTAGGAAGATACTCCGAAGCATTTAGACTCAGGACATGGCCCAATACAGACCCGCTTCCCTCGCCGTTCAGATTGAAATATGCATGATTGGTAAGATTGATTACAGTCGGTGCATCAGACTCTGCCGTAAGAGTAAGGCGAAGTTCATTTTCCTCGCTCCAGTCATAGCGTGCAATCACTTTCACAGCTCCTGGATAGCCCTGCTCACCATCCTCGGAATAATACATGAACTCCACGCCGGATTCATGCTCACGGCTTTCCCATACCTTGTTCTGGAAACCATCCGGACCGCCATGGAGATGGTTCGGGCCATTGTTGACAGGAAGCTCATGCTCTTTTCCGTCAAGGACAAAGCGTCCCCCGGCAATCCTGTTCGCATATCTTCCCGGAATCTTTCCGGCACAAGGACCGTCCCCGAAATAGCTCAAGGCTTCCGGATAACCCAAAACAACATCCGAAAGTTTGCCATCCTTGTCAGGAACAACAACAGACACAATGCCCGCCCCCACATCGGAAAGCTGCACATATGCTCCGCTGCCGTTCTGAACAGTATAAAGGAAAATGTCCTTACCGCATGGGGACTTGCCCCACAATTCTTTTTTTATTTCCATATCTCAGTCGTGTTTCTGTCCAAAATCTCTCAAAGTTATGTCTAATCCGCGAGGTTTTCAAGAAAAGAAATGACTTTCTGCTCGGGAGCATCTTTCATGAGCACCCTTTTCTCCCTGTCAAGAAGATACAGCGAAGGTATGGCGCGGACATCATAAATCCCGTCTCCCCTTATGACAAGGTCCGGGTCAAAGCCGTTATGCCAATCGGCAGGATAAACCGGCATATATGAGAGCCATGCCCCGATATCCTCATCTATGTATATGTTGACCACGGCAAGGACACCGTCGCGGACCTGAGACGCTATCACAGGGCTGTTCCCGAGCATGCCAATAATGTTTTTGCAAGCCTCGCATCCAGGATTGCTGAAAAAAAGCAAAGTATATTCAGCATCCACGCCATACAAAGTGCCAATGCGCCCGGATTTGTCCGAAAACCGGAAATCAGCCGCACGGGAACCCACGCAGTTCATGGAGCAAAGCCTTGTCTCACGTTCATATTTCCCCCTCATCAGAGGGTCAAGCCCCTCATATGACGAAAGACGGCTCACAAACGGAAGATAAAGGTCCTCATTCCGCAGAGGTGAGTTCGGGTCATAAAAATATTTTTGAGAAAGCTCAACGAAAGTTTCAAATACATTTGACGACGTGTCTTTGCGCTCACAAGCGACGGCCCTGTCATAAAGCCTTGCCACCGCCTTTCTTGCCTCCGGAATGCCCACAGCATCAAGCAGCATAGTCCAGTCCGCGAACTTCTGCTCTACTTCATCCTTCCTCACCCCGCTCACAAGGGATGAATCACATGGAAAATGCCGTGAAGTGTCAGTGATGCCGTTCCAATAATTCATGGCAAGATACCCGGCAATCTGCGCGCTTTCATCCATCATCGAAGGCACGCGGACATCAGGAAAAGGCAGAGCCTTGAATTGCTCTGCCTTCCTCTCTGCGCAGCATACGGCCAAAGCCGAAGCCACTATAAATAAATACAGTCTATTTTTCATTTTTTACGATTGCCGCTTCAGAAATGTTGATGAGGAAGTCACCTATCTTCTCAAGCTCGGCAACAACATCCATATAATAGACTCCCGTAAGGTAATGGTAGCTGTCGCTCTCGATATTGGTTATATGCTCTTCCCTGAGATGATTCCTGCATTCATTGATGTTATATTCGCAATTGACAGCATTGGAAATCTCCTTCAGTTCCCCATTCCTGAGATTCTCAATCATGACGTCATACCCGCGCTGCACAACATCCAGCATTCTGTTCAGACGGTCAAGAAGAGACTTGTCAAACACTTTTCCGTGAGCATTCTTCCTTTTGAGGATACGGCCTATAGCCTCTCCTGAATCTCCGAGGGACTCCATCTCCCCGATTATCTTGTACATTGCCTTAACCCTTTCAGACGCCTCGTCGCTGATGTCATTCTTTGAAACCTCGTTCAGATATGAAGCTATCTCAAATTCTATCCTGTCGGTAATCTCCTCGTATTTCACGAGCTTGTCATTGACAGCATTGAATTTCTCCGGGTCCTGCTCATTCACGGCAGCCTTGATATATCCGAATCCCTTGTTGCATATCTCTGCGAAATGCACAACTTCGTGCTGTGCCTCATTGAGAGAAAGCTCAGCCGTGCTCAGAGGACCTCCGGCGATATACTTCAGCCTGAATACTTCTTCCTCACCCTTAGGCTCCTTGACCATCCATGTCACGACCTTCACGATAAGAGGCACAAACCATATCAGTATCAAAGTATTGGTCACATTGAAAAGCGTATGCAGAGCTGCGATTCCGTAAAGTATGGCATTCTTCGACACCTGGAAAGCATGCTGGGCGGACGACATGTCAGCCTGTGCGGCAGAGAGCGCAGCCTGTGCCTCAGACATTCCCGTTCCGGAAATCGTCGCCACTTTCATGGCCTCCTGGGCACTTACAAGGGCTTCCTGCGCCCTCATTGAAGCCTCGTTTGCCCCTACCATATCAACAGACATCGGGTCAACACCTCCGAGAGTCATCATTATATATCCTATAAACCTTACGATAGGATAGAACAGGGCAAGTACCCAAAGCACACCGAAAACATTGAATATAAGATGCGCGCGTGCGGCTCTCTTTGCCGATACATTGGCAACCATGGCAGCTATGTTGGCCGTAATCGTAGTTCCGATGTTTTCTCCGAGCACCATCGCAATGGCAAGAGGAAAATCAATAAGACCGGAAGTGGCAAGAAGCATCGTTATGGCCATTGTCGCGCTCGAAGCCTGGAGAACCACCGTAAGGACGGCACCTGCCAAAAGGAAAAGCAGAACCGAACCGAATCCGTAATGGTTGATAAGCCCGAAGAAAGTCAGCATCTGAGGCTGGTATGCCCCAAGAAGCTCATTCGAGAAATCCTTCATGAAAGTCAGTCCGACATACATGATGGAGAAACCTATCAGGAACTGCCCAAGATTCTTCATCATATCCTTCTTGGACGAGAACATCAGGAAGCCGAAAGCCATCATCGGCACGGCGAACAATGCGATATTGACAGAAAATCCGAGTGAAGTGACCCATGCCGTGAGCGTTGTTCCGATATTGGCTCCCATAATGACTCCGACAGCATTGCCCAAGGACAGCAAGCCTGCGTTCACGAAGCTCACTACCATGATTGTAGTCGCAGATGAGGATTGGACAAGGGCGGTCAGGACCGTACCGGTAAGAACACGCTTGAAAGCATTTGAGGTCATAGAGGCCATGAAAGACCTGAGGCGGTCTCCGGCCGATTTCTGCAAACCTTCGCTCATGAGTGCCATTCCGAAGAGAAACATGCATAGGGCACCGAAAAGCGACAGTACATGTAGAACAGTTGTCATATATTCGTTTTTAAATTAATTTAAGCGAATAGGGCGCAAAAATATAAAAAATAATTAGATTTGCGACCTTTAAAGAAGAGAAATCGCCTATTCATGAGAAAACATATTCATATAATATTATCAATAATAGCATTTCTGTTCCAGCTGCCGGCGTCAGCCCAGTTTTACGTCACAGGTGACGATCCCGGCAGACTCAGATGGTACAGCATAAGTACAGGCAACTATCGTGTCATATATCCACAGGGATGCGACTCGCTCGCAAAAGTCTATGCACACAAGCTCGAGACTTTCCGCATACCCGTATCACGCACCACAGGCTATTGCAGTGAAGGCCATGGAACAAACCTCATGCCCGTGGTAATGCACACATTCAACACATCAAACGGTTCTGTGGCATGGGCACCCAAGCGCATGGACCTCTTCACTATACCTTCCGCCGATGCTCCCGAGCCTATTCCATGGTCAACGATGCTGTCAGTCCACGAATCACGCCATGTGACACAGATGCAGTTCGGCATGACCGGCGCACTGAAGCCTTTCAACTGGTTTTTCGGAGAAATGTTCAACATACTCGCCTCACTGCTCTATCCAGGCATATCTCTTATGGAAGGAGACGCCGTAATAGCGGAGACGGCATTCACAAAGTCAGGGCGCGGACGCACTGCGGATTTCCTGAACTACTACAGGATAGCATTCGACAACGGAGATTTCAGGACTTGGGACCAGTGGAGATTCGTTTCCCAAAAATATTATGCCCCAAGCTACTATTCCCTCGGATATATGACTCTCGGAGGATTCCGCATGCTTTATGACTGCCCCGAGTTCATGAGCGAAGTATATCATCTTGCTGCCCGCCGTCCGTATAACCTCGGGGCATTATATACGACCACGAAGAAACTGACAGGAAAACGTTTCAACAAGGCTTTCATGGAGGTATGCGACACCTTGCACAGGATATGGACAGCAGATGCCGAAGAAAGGGCGCCGTTCATTCCGTCAGAGCCTGTAAGCATGGAACCGCGGCTTTATACCGACTATTCAAGCAATGTGATAGCCGGTGACACGCTATATGCAGTAAAGAGCGGTCATATGAATGTGCCTGAACTTGTCATGATAGATACTTCCGGACATGAGAAAACAGTGACAAGGCTTTCATCGTCCTCAGGCAGGATGCAATATTCTGACATCAGCGGCAGAATCTTATGGAGCGAGGCTGCGCCGGACGAAAGATGGACCATGGACGCTGGTTCAAAAATCAGATACATCAATACCAAAGGACGCACAACTGGCCACAAGACAAGCCTGACGTCGAGGAAAGACGGGATATATCACAATCCTTATCCGTCTGACAATGACTGTACTATGGCAGCTGTATGCTATAGGCAGGACGGCAGGACTTCAGTCACGATACTCGGCGAGGGAGGTGTTCTTCTTGAAGAGCATTTCGCTCCGGACAGCCTACAGACGGTCGAGCCTGCCCTTGCCGGGGATACTCTTTATGTTACCGCAATCTCAGAGGGAGGATACGGAATATACAGGGTCAGCGGCTCAGGGGAATTTGAAACTGTGCTCCCGCCTGCCCCTGTGATGATAAAGGATTTCGGCACAGCTGGAAACGAACTGATGTTCACAAGCGACAGGACAGGAGTCAATGAGCTTTATCATCTCGACCCGCGTTCAGGAAAAGCCGTCCAAAAGACCGTCACAAGATACGGAGCATCGGATTTCCATTACAATGCGGACGGAAGCTATCTATATTATTCCTCTCCGACAATGAAAGGAATGAGAATATTCCGCACTCCGTCAGATTCACTCGTGTGCCGCCAGGCTGACTTCACCGAGCTTCACAAGTATCCGATAGCTGAAGCCGTAACAAGGCAGGAAAAGCTGATAGCGCAGGAAAAATACGGAACGGAGGCAGTACCTGAGCCTGAGGGGATAACCATTTCCAAACCTGAGAGATACAGGAAAGCTGCCCACATGTTCAACCTGCATTCAT
>DBLW01000169.1 GCA_002298075.1 Bacteroidales bacterium UBA714
TTCATAAGTGTCTCCATTACCTCGGACTGCGGGGTAATCGGGTAGCCGAAATAGCCGTCCACACCGTTGCGTATTGCCGATATGGCAATCGCCTCGTTTCCTTTCATTAGAATTTTCTCTGCCATAAACCTCAGATTTTGACTCTGTAAACAGTAATTACCGAATCAGGGCATACTATGGCGCAGTTGCTGCAGCCTATGCATGCTTCCCCGATCATTTCGGCGTAGTGATAACCTTTGTTGTTGACCATTTTGGCAAGCTGGATGCTGCCGGTCGGACAATTGTCGATACATACGGAACACCCTTTGCATTTCTGCGTATCGATTTCTATTGCTCCTTTAAATGCCATGTTTTATTGTTTTGTATAAGTTTGTTCGTCTGTGTCTGTCTTGCCTGAGCGGTTACAAAGACGTTTCAAATTTAAACAAAACAAATGATATAAACGCATTTTTATTAAATAAAATGTATAACTTTGGAAACTTTTACATAAAGATAAAGTATGGGAACGATATTGTTGAAGAATATAAAGGTTGACGGGAAAGTGTCTGACATACTTGTCGATGAAGGCATTATCAAGGCAATCGCACCGTCTGGAAGTGAGCGGATTGGACTGCATGCTCCCGCGTCCGGAATAGAGGTCGTGGACTGCACCGGAAAGGTTGCCGTGCCGGGTTTTGTGAACATGCATACTCATGCGGGCATGTCCATGATGCGCGGACTTGGAGAAGACATAATTTTCCATGAATGGCTGAAGAGGATATGGGAAGTGGAGGAGAAAATAGATGAGGAGTATGTCTATCATGCCACGAAAGTCGCCTGCCTGGAGATGATAAAGACGGGAACGACCACTTTCAATGACCATTACTGGTATATGCCTATGGCACAGAAGGCCGCTGCGGAGATGGGCATCAGGCCCGTGCTCTCGTATGTGGTCTGCGACAGGAACGATTCCGGCGAGACGGAAAGGCAGAAGGAGCAGTGCCTGCAGATGTATGAATTGTCCGGGACATGGAAAGACATGTCGCGTTTTTCCCTGGCGATGCATGCGATATATTCGGTCAGCGAGCCAATGCTCGTATGGACGGCGGAGTTCGCACGCAGTCATGGGCTGAAGATGCATATCCATCTTTCCGAGACGAGGAAAGAAGTGGAGGACTGCATGGCTGCCCATGGCGGTCTGTCCCCTGTGGAATATCTTGACAGCCTGGGGATACTCGGGCCGGATGTGATAGCTGCGCATTCGCTCCATCTTTCTGACAGGGATGTTGAGATACTCGGAAACCGGAAGGTGAACTGCGTGCACAACATCAATTCCAACCTCAAGCTCGCTTCCGGATATATGTTCAGGTATAATGAGCTACGTGATGCCGGCGCCAACATATGCCTGGGCACTGACGGGTGCGCGTCTTCCAATAACCTTGACATGCTCGAGACGATGAAGACTGCCGCGATGGTGCAGAAAGCATGGAGGGGAGACCCTTCCGCCATGCCTCTCAATGAGCTTCTTGACATGGCGACAGCTAATGCGGGCAAGGCCTTGGACATGAATGTGGGCCGTCTTGAGGAAGGTGCCGCGGCTGATATCCTTATCGTTGACACGGACAATTACAATTTCCTTTCCCCTGGTTCGTTCCTTGCTAATTTCGTGTATTCGGCGCATAGCGACTGCATCGGCTCGGTGATTTGCGGTGGCAGGTTCGTTATGAAGAACCGTGTGGTGAAAGGGGAGAGGGAAATTCTTGCCGAGGCGGGCAGGATGCTTTCCAGGATATCCGGATGACCGGAATGCAGATGAACATTAAGAAAACAGATATTATGGACATAAGAACAGAAAGAATCATGAAGGCCGCTGATTATGTTTCGGCGGCAATAGGCGGACGCCGGCCGGCTGTCGGCATCGTACTCGGAAGCGGTCTTGGCAAATTGGCCGACAAGATAGAGAACAAGACCGTAATACCGTATAAGGACATTCCCGGATTTCCGGTTTCCACAGCCGTAGGGCATAAGGGCAATTTCATTGCCGGTGAGCTTGGCGGGAAGTTCGTTTTGGCTATGCAGGGCCGGTTCCATTATTATGAGGGCTATCCTATGGACCTTGTGACATTGCCGATACGCGTCATGAAGGTGCTTGGCATCGGCCATCTGTTTGTCTCGAATGCAGCCGGAGGAGTGAATTTCGACTTCAAGGTGGGAGACCTCATGATTATAAGGGACCATATCAATCATCTTCCGAATCCTCTCGTTGGACCTAACCTTGAGGAGTTCGGCCCCCGTTTCCCTGACATGACCCGCCCGTATGACAAGCCTCTTATCGCAAAGGCTAAGGAGCTTGCGCAAGGGCTTGGGATAAGCCTTAAGGAGGGAGTTTATTTCGCTGGTACTGGTCCGTCGTATGAGACTCCTGCCGAGTACAAATATTTCAGGCTCATCGGGGCGGATGCGGTCGGCATGTCAACCATTCCTGAGGTGATTGTGGCGCGCCATAGCTCTATACCTGTTTTCGGCATGTCTGTCATAACCAATGAGGCGCATGACGATTATGCGGAGGATTATGTCAATGACGGTGACGATGTTGTGCAGGCTGCTGATGCTGCGGCGGACAGGATGACGGTGCTGTTTACTGAACTGATACGCTCTCTCTGATTTTTACGTGGAGCGTACTGATTGACAGTTATTTATATATATTGAAGCGCGATTTCCTCAAAACGGGGAATCGCGCTTTTTGTCAGAACATGAATGACAGGCTGCCGAGCACTGATGTTCCTGGCATAGGATAGCCTCTTGACAGCTCGTATGCCGCTCCTGTCAAGTTGCGGGCAGTCAGGCTTGCGCTCAAGGCAGTTCCGTGGCCTTGCTGCCTTTTTTCCTTGCGGCACAGGCTGAATGTCTTGGACAGTGAGGCGTCAAGGGTGCTCCAATCATCCAAATCTCCTGCTGTATCACAGCGTCCGGCCCTCATGTTCCACTGTATCCCGAGATTCCATCCCATATAGCCGGCGTGTGCGGATGCTGTTATGCTGTGCCGGGCAATATAGGGGACTTGCGAGCCGTATGACGTGCTGCCGGGAGTCCTGTCCCTGGCGTCTTGGAAGGAGTATCTTACTGACATCCCGGTCTCCCACGCCTCTGATTTCCAGTCTGCTTTTGCATTGGCGTCCAGTCCTGCGGACAATACCTTTCCTATGTTGTATGGGAGCCATATTGACGGGTTGTCCGGGCTTGGAGCTGAGGATATCTTGTCAGTAAGATGATTGAAGAAGGCGTCGGCCTGCGCTGCTGTCTTCCATTTGCCGTATGACCTGTTCCATCTGATTCCGAGGTCGGCAAGCCATGCGTCCTCCGGCTTGAGGTGCGGGTTTCCGTATCCTGAATAGTACAGTTCGTTGAAAGTCGGCACTCTGTAGGCACGTCTGGCGAATGCTGTGATTTCAAGTCCTTTGGCGGCATAGATGCGCAGGTCCGCGGATGGCGACAGGCTGTGACGCGTATTTGCCTGTGGTAAGCCAGGTACGTTCATGTCGGAAGTGCCCGAATATTCAAGGGCTGCTTCCGCTGTAATGATTCTTGTCCTTAAAGATGCTGCCATGGCGCAAATCGCCCCGAAGCGTGAAATCAGTCCGGACTTGCCGTTTTCTGATACTGTCCCGTAGCTTTCCGAGCCGAGCCCGTCCCATTGCGCTCCGGCCGCCAATGATGCTTTCCAGTTCTTGCCGATGCTGAAAATATGTGAGGTGTGCAGCTGGGCCTCATGCTGGACATATCTGCTGTCTCCCCATGAACTTATATAGTTGAGGTCATCGTATGCGGCTTTCGCACTCAGGTCCAATGTATAGAGGCGCGAAAATCTTTGATGCAAAGTCCCCTGGACAAAAATGTTCATGTCTTTCTGCCTGTCTTCCGAAGGGTAGCTGAGCGGTCCCGGAGTGCCCCTGTCTGATGAATTGAAATAGGCTTTCGCAGTCCATTGTCCGTTTTCTGTCATTCCGGATATGTCGGCTCCTGCCCGTACCTGCATAATGTCATTGCCGCTCCGGCTGGATGAGTATCCGGCTCCGTTTTCATCAGTGGCGTGATAGGGGAAGTCGCCTTTGCTCGACAGGACTGAGGCATTCGCGCTCAATGTAAGCCTTTCGGATGCTTTCCAGCCGAACTTGAGGGCAGGGGACCATGTGCCGAATGAGCCTCCTGATACTGATGCCTTTCCGCTGAATCTCCTTGTCCCGTTGCCGTCACCTGATGGAAAGAAGACCGGTTTTGCCGTTATGAAGTTGATGCTGTTCTGGGCGTAGTCCATTACTGCCGCAGTGCAGTTCTGCATGTCTATCATGCCAAGGTCTGTCTGGCCGCTCTGCATGTTTCCGACGCGCACTCCGTCAATGTATATCGCCGTGTGGGCGGAGCCGAGGCCGCGCATGCTGATTGTCTTTAGTCCCGCATTGCCTCCCATGTCGGAAATCTGGAGACCGGGGAAATTGAGCAGGACGTCTGTAATTCCCATGCCGCCGGATATGGTGACAGTGTCTTTGTGTGAAATGTTCAGGCCGCGTTCCGCAGTCACGACGGCGATGTTTAGGGTGTCTGACGGCATTGTTTCAGCCGCAATGCAAGTGAAGGCTGCCGTCATTATTGCGGCAGCTGTAATTGTTTTTGGTAATAACATGAATTTATCCGTCTTTACGGATGCCTGGCCCCGGGCTTCCTTTGTTTGACTTGATTGAGGCAGGTCTTCTGGCTTGTCCGCCCGGTGACGCCTTCCCGCCCGGTAGGGCAGTGGCAGAGAATGTCACTGGAGATGAAAACCGGCATGCAAGCAGGCTTCCTTGGACTTACAGCTACGGGCATAGCTCCGGATTTGCACCGGATTCCCTTTTCAAGGCCGGCGGAGACATGTTCCGCAGCGCTCACCTCAATCATGGCGCGAAAATAGTGATTAACCCTCACATCTGCAACAAGACAAATGAAAACGGGGCCTGGCAAATGTGTTCTGCCAAACCCCGTTCGTGCTTATGCCCTGTGCGGACGTCATTTGCAATATGCTCCGAGCCAGCGGAAATATTCCCTGTGCCAAAGCAGGGCGTTCTGAGGCTTCAGAATCCAATGGTTCTCGTCAGGGAAGATAAGCAGCCTTGACGGGACGCCCATCATCTGGGCCGCGTTGTAGGCCGCCATGCCCTGGTCAACGGGAACCCTGTAGTCCTTGCCGCCGTGGATGACCATCAGAGGTGTATGCCAGGATGTTACGGATTTGTGAGGGGAGAGCGCGTAATGTCTTACAGTCTCCTTCTTGCTGCTCCATGGAGAGCCTCCCTGCATGATGCCTCCGAATGTGACACCGTCTCCTGCCGGGCCGCAAGGACCTTCCTGCGTGCCTGTCCTCGGGTCAATCTTGCACTCATGCAGTCCTCCGTTGTCGAAGTTAGGGAACCACATTTCCTCTGTTGTCATGTACATGTGCTCCTCATTGAAAATTCCGGCATGCGCTATGAACGCGTCAAATGTGTCTCCGTGGACTCCGCAGAGATTATATACGGAGTATCCGCCGTAGCTTGCCCCGCATGCAGCCATTTTTCCGACATATGGTTCTGATTTAATTGCCTTTGCTGCACAGATGTAGTCTTGCATGTTGAGCCCAGGATAGTCTCCGGAAATCTGCTCTGTCCATTCCTGGCCGAACGCTGTGGTGCCGCGCCTGTTCGGGAGCACGACCACGTATCCCTGTGCTGCCATGAGCCGGTAGTTCCATCTGTATGACCATCCTTGGCTCAGGGTTCCCTGCGGGCCTCCCAGGCATATGAGAATCGAAGGATATGTCTTTGACGGGTCGAACTGCGGAGGATACAGCACCCATGTAAGCATATCTTTGCCGTCGACGGTCTTGATCATTCTCGCCTGTGTGCGGTGCTCTTCCAGTTTTGAGAGTATGTGTCCGTTCTCGTCAGTGACCTGCCGGCATGACACTCCTTCCGGACCGGCCTTGACCGCGACAATCTCTGAAGGGAAATCCATGCTGCACCATGTGGTGTAAATGGTCCTGCTGCCGTCTTCTCCTGCCTCTACATGGAACGGGGAACTGAAATCATACCAGAGGCTGTCCGGTGTGATGCGGTTTATCTTCCATGAGCCGTCTTCTTGCTTTGCTTCGAAGATGCCCTGCAGCCCTTCTGCGAGTGATGCGAAGAAGATGCCTTGGGAATCATCCGACCATACGGGGACTGACGCATTGTATTTGAATCCGTCCGTGATGTCCATGATGCCGTTCACGGTAAGGACATCTGCCGGGCGCTCTACGTCCGCTATCATGAGCCTCTGCTTGTCGGCCTCGTAACCGTCACGTTCCATGCTTATCCAGCACAGTTTTGAGCCGTCCGGGCTCCATGAAGGATCTGTGTCATAGCCGCCTTCCGTGCTTATTGCGCAGGTGTGCCCTGAGGCGGTGTCGTAGATGTAGATTTCCGTGTTTGTGGAGAATGCGTATCTTTTCCCGGTGAGTTTCCTGCATGAATATGCGATATGTCTGCTGTCCGGGCTCCATGCAAGCTGTTCCAGGCCTCCGAACGGCTCGGCCGGAAGCTCATAACCGCTTTCCTCCGCGCTGAGTATGTCTTTTGATGTATGCGGAGATATTGATTTTTCTTTTGCCGGCCTGAAGTCCGCTACGAATGTATGGGGTATTTCCGTGACGGTGTGGTCCCAGTGCCTGTACATCAGGTCGTCAGCCAGATATGCTTCTGCCTTGTCAAGGTCCTGGTATAGTTCTGATGGTTTCTTTGCGCTCCCTCCGTTGACATATGAGATGTACATTACTTTTTTCCCGTCAGGGGAGAGTTTGAACTCCGTTATGCCTGCCGGAACTTCGCTTATCTGCTTAAGCCCTTTCAGTGACCATGTGCCTTTGGACTTGCTGATGCGCGCCGTCCATATCTGTCCTCCCATGGTGAAAGCGATGCGCCTTCCTTTGTCGCACCAGCGGGCGTTTCCGATGCTCTTGCCTGATTCTGTCAGCTGTGCGGTCTCAGAGCCGTCAAGGCCGCATATGTACAGATTGCGCACACTTCGGTTCTGCTTGACATCGGTATAGCTCACTCCATATAAGATATGCTGTCCGTCCGGTGATACCTGAGGGTCAGACAGCCGTCCGAAGGCAAGCAGGACTTCCGGGGTCATCTTCCCGTCTTCTATTGTAATGCCGCTCTTGCAGATGTAGCCTTCTTTGTCGAATTTGTTGCTGCTTTGTGTCATGATAAATGCAATGGCTGCGGCGGCTCCCAGCATGGCCGCCATGATGAATATTCTTGCCGGGGTGATTCTGTTTTTCATGATTGTATGGTTTTTGGAGAGTCCGGACTGGTCTCCTGATTTTCTTGTGAATATGTTTCCGCATAGAGTGCGGCTGCCTCGGCAAGCTCACCGGCTATTGCATTCCTGACCTCAGCCGGAGATAGCACCTCGACTTTTGCCCCGAGCTTGCAGAATTCCATGATGAGGTTCCTGTTGGGGCAGACGAATATGCTGAATGTAACGATGCCGTTTTCGCATGAGAGTTCCGTCTGGCTGCTGTGCATCGGCAGGTCCCTGAGGAAACGGGCCTGTGTCTCCGATGCCCTGAACGTGATGGTCCGGCCTGGCCCTTCCGGCAGATATATGCCGAAGCTGGTAGAGAAAAGGCTGTCAACGTCAAATCCTGCGGGCATCTTGAATATGCGCCCGGTCTCCTCAATGTTTACTATACGGTCCAGTCCATAGACACGCATTCCGTTCCTTTCCCTGCAATGTGCTACGATATACCATCTTTTTGCAAATTCTTTGACCGCATACGGATGAATGGTATAGGTGTCAGCCTGTGCGCTTGTGTATTTCTGGTATGTCATGAGCAGCTCCCGGCATCCGGTCATGGCTTCCATTACGGATGTGAGATGCCTGTGGCCTGACGGTATGTCTTCTACCGAAACTCTGCCGGAGAGCCTTTCTTTTCCGAGCGTCAGCATGCTGTTTACTGTAAATGTGTTTATCAGCCATGCGCTTCCGGCTGATTCGTCTGTCAGGGCGTCCGAAGATTTTATGAAATACCTGTTCGTGCTCCTGTTGCACATTATCTCTATTCCGAATACCTCGGCGACAGCCTCACGGTGATTGTTGAAGGTGCGCCGCGAATAAGGTGTGCCGAAGCGGTCCTCCCATTTGTCCGTCACCTCATCCAGCGTCAGGCCGTTTTCGGAGGCGCGGATGAATGTCTCCACGAGCCAGATATATTTTTTGAGCAGTTCCGTAACCATTATTTCAGCTTATTTTACTATAGTCCCTTATCTTGTATTTGTCTTGTTTAAGTTCCTGCCTGAGCGTGCGGTTCCTTATGTCCTCGAGCATCGGGTCCGCCTTGAGAACGGCCTCGGCACAATCCCTTGCGGCATTGAGGATGGTTCCGTCCTTGGCAAGAGAGGCAATCGCAAGTTTTACGGGAAGTCCGCTCTGCTGCGTACCCTCAAGGTCTCCCGGACCGCGCATCTTCATGTCCTCCTCGGCGAGTTCAAAGCCGTTCTCGGTTGCGCACATCAGTTCTATGCGGTGTTTTGATTCTTTGCTCAGCTTGTGTCCGGTCATGAGCACGCAATAGGATTTTTCGCTTCCTCTTCCAACGCGGCCTCTGAGCTGGTGCAGCTGGCTGAGTCCGAACCGCTCCGCGCTTTCGATGACCATTACCGACGCATTCGGAACATCAACTCCGACTTCTATGACCGATGTCGCGACCAGTATGTCTGCACGTCCTGCGGCAAAGGCGTCCATATTGAATTTTTTGACATCGTTTGTCTGCTTTCCATGCACGACTGCCGTCTTGTAAGGAGGGAAAGGGAAGTGCCGTATTATTTCCTCGGCACCGGCTTCGAGGCTCTGGTAGTCGAGCTTTTCCGTTTCGTTTATAAGAGGATAGACTATGAATACCTGTCTTCCGAGAGCAATCTGGTCACGCATGAATTTGTAGAGCGCAGGCCGTTTGCCGTCGGTGGCATGCATTGTCTGCACGGGCTTTCTTCCCGGAGGCATCTCGTCAATTACCGATACGTCAAGGTCACCGTAGAGTGTCATGGCAAGTGTTCGCGGGATGGGTGTGGCCGTCATGACGAGTATGTGCGGAGGGGCTCCGCAAGAGGATTTCCTCCATAGCTTGGACCTTTGTTCCACTCCGAACCTGTGCTGTTCGTCAATTATGACCAGTCCGAGGTTCCCGAATATGACGTTGTCTTCTATCAGGGCATGCGTCCCGACTATTATTCCGGTGCTGCCGTCTGCGAGGGACGCATGAATCTGCTTACGCTCCGAGGCTTTCGTGCTGCCAGTAAGAAGGGCTGATGCTACACCTGTAGGGGCAAGCAGTTTCAGGATATTCTTGTAATGTTGTTGTGCGAGCACTTCCGTAGGGGCCATTATGCAGGCCTGGAAGCCGTTTCCGACGGCTATAAGGGCAGTCAGCACTGCGACCATCGTTTTGCCGCTTCCGACATCTCCCTGCAGGAGACGGTTCATCTGAGTGCCGCTCTTCATGTCGTTGCGGATTTCCGTGATTACGCGTTTCTGGGCGCCTGTCAGAGGGAAGGGGAGGGACTCGTAGCATTTGTTGAATGCCTCGCCGACACGGTGCATGGATATGCCGTTCACATCCCTGCTCCGCACATATTTCTGCTTGAGGAGCGAAAGCTGGAGAAAGAAAAGTTCTTCGAATTTCAGTCTGTATCTGGCTTTTTCAAGCGAAACCATGTCTTTGGGGAAGTGTATGTTGCGCAAGGCGAAATGAAGCGGGACAAGGCCGCATTGCTTCATAATGTATTCCGGCATGGTCTCCGTAAATCCGCCAAGCCCGCGGTTGAGCGCAGCCTCCATTATACGGTTCATCATTTTCCCGGTGATGCCTGCGTTCTTGAGTCTTTCAGTGCTCGTATATACGCCAGTCATGGACGGACATGCAGGCGGAGCGGCCTGTGACAAATTTCCTCCTGCGGTAGGGGCCGGTACAGGGTCAACTTCGGGGTGGACTATGTTTATGCGTCCGTTGAATGAGGATGGCTTGCCGAAAAATATGTATTCCGTGCCCGGCTTCAGTTTGCCATACATCCATTTGATGCCTTTGAAGAAGACCATTTCCATTTCTCCGGAGCCGTCCCCAACCAATACGCTCATTCTTTTTATCATGTTGAATTTCACCGGATCGGCTGTGTCCGGACTTACAGGTGCAGCTGATGCTGATGCGGCACCGTACAGGTCCGTCCTTATGACTCTTGCCCTTATCTGCACGTAGGCCATATCCGGTCTTGCATCGGCGATTCTTACGAATGAACTCTTGTCTATGTATCTGAACGGATAAAGCCTGAGAAGTTCCCCTATGGTATTGATTCCGAGCTCTTTGCTGATGAGCTCAGCTCTCTTGGGACCTACTCCCGGGAGGAACTGTATGTCAGTTTCTGTAGTGTTTTGTGCCATAATACGGCAAATCTACATAATTTCCGGCTCAAATGAAAACATTTTCCTCATATGGGGCTGAATTGTGGTTTCGGTGAAATTTTATAAGCAAGCATGATGTTTTGCTCTCAGCTTTTATTAACTTTGTAAGTTAAAATGTAAATAGCTAAAGTGATATGGCAAGAAAATTAGTTGTGGGAATAACCCAGGGAGACGGAAACGGCATCGGTTACGAGGTCATTATCAAGGCTCTCGCTGACGAGAGAATGCTGGATATCTGCACTCCGGTCATATACGGATCATCAAAAATCTTCGGATTCTACAAAAAGCAGATTCACAATATCGACCAGATAAACACTAATGTGATAAATTCCGCGAAGGATGTCTATCATAAGAGGGTGAATATCGTGAACTGTCTGCCTGAAAATGTGTTTGTCGAGCCTGGGCAGCCGACCCCTGAGTCTGCGAAGTGTGCAATGACATCGCTGCAGCGCGCCGTTGAGGACATAAAGAACGGATATATTGACGTGCTCGTCACGGCTCCTATCAACAAGAGGGCAATGGTGAGCGAGGGATTCGGATATACCGGTCACACGGAATATCTTGAAAAAGAGTTCGGAGTGGATGAGGTTGCCATGATTATGGTTTGTGACCGCCTGAAGGTCGGTGTGGTCACGGGACATATCCCGTTGAAAGACGTAGTGTCGCAGCTTACCGCTGAAAAGATTGTGAAGAAGCTGCGCCTTATGAAATCATCACTTCAGATGGACTTCGGCATAGATGCCCCGAAGATTGCAGTGCTCGGACTTAATCCGCATTGCGGGGACGGAGGTCTTCTTGGCGATGAGGAGAGCCAGATTATACTTCCTGCGGTCAAGCAGGCCAATGCCGAAGGGATTCTTGCTTATGGGCCTTATTCTCCGGACGGCTTTTTCGGGCTTGGAAACTATATGAAATATGACGCGGTGCTTGCGATGTACCATGACCAGGGCCTTACGCCTTTCAAGGCTCTCGCATTCGAGGACGGGGTGAACTATACCGCCGGCCTGCCTGTGGTAAGGACGTCTCCGGACCACGGTACCGCATATGAGATGGCCGGACGTGACATGGCGGACCCGCGTTCCATGATGTCAGCCATCTATACGGCGATAGACATTTACAACAGCCGTGCAGACAATGCTTCTTTAGTGGAAGGACGCATGACCATAAAGATGCCTGATACTGAAATCAAGCCTAAGGGCGGAAGAATCATCGAGTAAGGGGCATGGCTGAAAACAATCGGATGAGACCTCCTATATTCCTTTATACGGATGGTGCCTCAAGCGGAAATCCCGGACCAGGAGGCTATGGAGTGGTGCTGCGTTGTGCCGGAAGGGAAATGGAGATGTCTGAGGGGTTCTGCCTTACGACAAATAACCGCATGGAACTGCTTGCCGTGATAAAGGGGCTTGAGGCCATAAAGTGGCATAATGCGGAGGTGCATGTATATAGTGACTCGTCTTATGTTGTCAATGCCGTCAATAAGGGATGGCTTGCCAATTGGGTGCGCAAGGGTTACGCAAAAGTAAAGAATCCGGACCTTTGGATGCGTTTCGAGCCTCTTTTGCGCAGGCATCGTGTAACGTTCCACTGGATAAAGGGACATGCCGGGCATCCGGAGAACGAGAGGTGTGACGCCTTGGCTGTGGCTGCCGGGGCAGGTGCAGTGAGTGCCGGACGTATTCTTCCCCCGGATGTCGGATATGAGGCTGAAATTTGACGGCTCACTCGAGCATGAAAAAGATATGGATTGTATGAATATATTGGTTACGGGTTCTTCCGGCCAGCTTGGGCGGGCGTTGAAGGAACTTGCCTGCGGTTCGCGGCACAGGTTTGTCTTCACTTCGCCTGATGCTTGTGAGGATGGGCAGCGTGTTGACATAACTGACCGTTCGAGTGTAATGCGTGCGGTCTCCGCCGGTGTGGATGTGATAATCAATTGTGCGGCCTATACTGATGTGGAGGCCGCGCAAGACAACCCTCGTGAGGCTATGGACGTGAATGCCGGTGCAGCCGGCATTCTTGCTGATGCCGCGCGTGAGGCCGGTGCCGTGCTTGTGCACATATCTACTGATTATGTGTTTGACGGAAAGGCCAATACCCCGTACCGGGAGGATGCTGAGGCCTCTGCTGTGAATGTGTATGGAATGACCAAGCTTGAAGGGGAGCGTGCGGTGGTTGGTTCGGGATGCCGCCATATAATATTGCGCACCTCATGGTTGTACAGCGGGAGCGGGCGGAATTTTTTCGTGAGCATCGCTGAAAAGACAGCGGAGCTTCCCCGCATAAGGGTTGTCAATGACCAGGTGGGCTCTCCTACTTATGCCGGTGACCTTGCCTATGCTATCATGCATATAATTGAGAACAATCTTCTGGAGGACCGCAGCGGCATATACCATTATGCGAATCAGGGCTTGTGCTCGAGATATGATTTCGCCAAGGAGATTTGTGATGCATTGGGGCATTTGTGCACAATTGAGCCATGCCGTACTGAAGAGCTGTCTTCAAAGGTGGACAGGCCTCATTATTCTGTGCTTGACTGCCGCAAGTTCCAGGATACTTTCGGGCTTGAGATTCCCCACTGGAAGGATTCGCTCCGTCTTTGTGTTGCGTCACTGCCGGATGAATAGCCTGCTGCGTTCATGTCAGGCTGGCTTTTTATAAAGAGGTTAACATATGAGAAGTTTCAGAAGAAATATACTCGTGACAGGCGGCGCGGGCTTCATCGGAAGCCATGTGGTGCGCCTGTTTGTGAACAAGTATCCGGACTGCCGGATAATCAATCTTGATGCTCTGACTTATGCCGGCAACCTTGCCAATCTGAGTGACATCGAGAAGTGCGGTAATTATGTTTTCGTGAAAGGTGACATCTGCGATTATGCCCTGGTACAGTCCCTGTTCTCTGAGTATAGGCTGGACGGGGTTATTCATCTTGCCGCGGAAAGCCATGTGGACCGTTCCATAACGGACCCTTTCGTTTTTGCCAGGACAAATGTGATGGGGACGCTTGCTCTTTTGCAGGCAGCTAAGGAGTATTGGCAGCCGCTCGGATGGGAAATGCCGTCTGAGGATGGCGATGCAGAACGTGTGCCTTGCAGGTTCTATCACATTTCTACGGATGAGGTGTATGGAGCTTTGGGCATGAACCGTCCGGAAGGCGTCAAGGCCCCTTTCACTACTGCCGCTTCTTCGTGCGGACATCTGGCTTACGGGGAAGAATTTTTCACCGAGACCACAAAGTACGATCCGCATAGCCCATACAGCGCTTCAAAAGCAAGTTCGGACCATTTTGTCCGGGCTTTCCATGACACTTACGGCATGCCTGTCATTGTGACCAATTGTTCCAACAACTATGGGCCGTACCAGTTTCCTGAAAAGCTTATTCCGTTGTTCATCAATAATATACGCGACCGCAGGCCGCTTCCTGTCTATGGGAAAGGGGAGAATGTGCGTGACTGGCTCTACGTGGAGGACCATGCGCGTGCCATAGACCTTATATTCCATAAAGGGGAGATTGCGCAGACGTATAATATAGGCGGATTCAATGAGTGGAAGAACATTGATTTGGTGAAAGTCCTTGTCAATACTGTTGACCGTCTTTTGGGACGTGCCGAAGGGGAGGATCTTGGGCTTATTACATATGTGAGTGACAGGCCCGGGCACGATTCGCGCTATGCTATTGACTCGACTAAGCTCCAGCGTGAACTTGGCTGGGAGCCTTCGCTGCAGTTTGAGGAGGGAATAATGAAGACCGTGCGCTGGTATCTTGACAATCAGGAATGGATGGATGATGTCACCGGTGGCGGGTATCAGGATTATTACAGGAAAATGTACAAGGACAGGTAAGCCTTGTCCTTGATTTAAAAATTTGATTATATGAAAAGATGTGTTTTTGCGGCTTTGGCCGCGCTTATGCTGTTTTCTGCCGTTGAAATGGCGGCCAGGACGGACAGGGGACGCCAGATGGGACCCCGTGAAAGCCGCGCTGAGGGCATTGGAATTACTTTCGGATATGTCAATTCTTCATACAAGTCCACCGACTGGGCTACGGATGAGGTGGAGAGGGCGCCTGCTCTCAACGGATTTACGGCATCATTGACAAAGGATTTTGCGCTTGTGCGTTCTGTGCTTTATCTGCAGACTGGACTCGGATATGTTTACCAGACCCGCACTCGCAATTCGGAGGCTGAGTCTCCCGGAGGCCTTGTCAGGACAAAGGTCATAATGGACAGGACGGAGCATTTTATGACGCTTCCTGTGCGTCTGAAATATACTTTGCCGCTTTTTGGAAGAATCGGTGTGAGCGTGGATGCCGGACCGGTATTTCTTGCAGGTCTGTCCTCGAAGATGGGCGCAAGGATGAGGGTACAGGATACAGGTTTACTGTCTTCTTCTTATGATTTGTATAGCGGAAAGTTCAAGACTTCTGGAGTTGCGGAAGGAATGGACGCGGAGCAGTGGCTTAAGACGGACGGAGGCATTCCGGAGGGAAGGCTCAAAAGGTTTGATGTAATGCTCGGCGCAAGTGTCGGGGCTGATTTCTTCAGTCTGCTGGAAGTGAGGGCCGGATATGACTGGGGGCTTGTGAACAAGTACCGTGGTGATCTTGCCGCTGAGAATAAAATGTACCGCGGGCAGTTTACCCTCAGTGTGGGCCTGCGTTTCTGATGAATCTTTCTCTATGAGTGAAAGATGTTTTTGCTGAATGACTATTTTTCACTATTTTTGTAGGTTGTTTGCGCCGTTGTCCGTGCAGACAACCTTTTTTGCTAATCAAAATATGTAAGATATGTCATTTACAGACGTTTTCAAGAAAATTTTCGGTACCAAGGCTGACCGCGACATGAAGCAGCTCAGGCCGATGCTCAACAAGGTCCTGGAGGCTTACGGGAATATTGACAAGCTTTCCGATGATCAGCTCAGGGAAAAGTGTACTGAACTCAAGAAAAGGATACAGGATGCCATTGCGGCAGACGAGTCCCGCATTGCC
>DBLW01000207.1 GCA_002298075.1 Bacteroidales bacterium UBA714
ATGTCCGCCTCGTCAAGAGATGCAGCTACGGATGCAACGTCTGTCATTGCCGTATCCGCCTTATCCGCTATGCTTCCGATTTTCGTCGAGAGCGCTGCGAGATTGTCAATAAACAGATTCATCTGCTCGGATTTGCCCTGTATGGATGACGATACCTTGCTTATGTCCTTCATTGTCCTCTCCAAATGGGCAAGGGTTGACGAAATGTTCTGCTGGTTTGTTTCGCAGAGCATGCGGTTGACTCCTGTTACGGTAACGCTGAGACTGTCGAGAGTGTTGCTGACTTTCCCGAGCAGCGGTCCTATGCTTTCAGTAAGGCCTCCTATGAGGTCCGGTGCAGATGCCGGCTCAAGTGCATCCCCATCCTGGGCAAAAGTCTCCGCATTTCCGAGGTCAATCCTGATTCCTTTGCCACCCATTATGTCAACGCTGTATATGGTCATCCGCGAATCGGAGGGAATGCGGAATTCCTTCAATATGGAGCATGTCACCTCGAAATCACCAGCTTCGCTGTCATATGTCACGGATGACACCTTGCCTGCCTTGTATCCCTTTATATATACGGGCGCGGAAGCCACAAGCCCTTCCACATTGCCGTAGCGCGAGACAAGTTCCATCTCCCTGTCCAGTATGTCTTTTCCGCGGAGATAATTTATAACGAAGAATGCCCCGATGAGCACTGCAACGACAAAAACTCCGATTTTGAGTTCTTTTGTAATTTTCATTGTTATATTTCTTTATTGATTCCTTATTTGAAAAATGCGCGGCTACGGCCTGCATACGGTCCCGTCTTCCACTTTTACGACAAATGCTTCAGGGAATTTGGCTTTTACGGCTTTCAGTGCAGCTGATGCCTCCAGCTTTGTCCTGTAATTTCCCGACACATATTTATATATGTTGCTTCCTGGCGCCCTTATGGCCTTGGCGTCGATACCCTTGAACGCCGGGTCTCCCTTTTTGAGCTGCCTTCCCAGGCCCATTATCTGGATTCCGTAATATGGCACTTCTGCAGCTTTTTCTTCCGTTATGGCAGAAGTCTCCGTATTGCTGCAATCCTGCACGGAGGTGCTTTCGGTTGCTCCAACAGAGGCGTCGCAGTGGGTTTTGTATGACCGGAAAGCCTTGAAAAGTCTTGAGGCCATCTCTTTCTGGCCGGCAGCCGATGCAAGGTAACGATATTCGGAAGGGTTGCTGATGAATGCCAGTTCGATAAGGACAGCCGGCATCTGGGCTTCTACAAGCACTTGGAACACGTCCTGGTCAATTACCACAGGGCGCCTTGTGAGGGGCTTCTGTATGAGTTTGTCGACAACTTCTGACGCGAAAAGCAGGCTGCTCTCATAATATGCAGTCCATTGGAGCATGTGGCTTATATAGGATTCCGGAGAATTGACATCGAAGTCCGCATATTTTGCCTCATATCCGTCCTCAAGTACGATAACGCCGTTCTCCCGCTGTGCGACTGACATGTTTTTCTCGAAATAGTCAGTCTTGTTTTTGCCGTTCTTGGAATTCTTGCCGAGTATATGCACGGAAGTTCCGCATGCCGACTTGTTGCTGCTGCTGTTGCAGTGGACGGATATGAAAAGGTCCGCCTTGTTCCTTTTGGCTGTCATGGCCCTTTCGTGAAGTCCGATGAAAACGTCGCTGCTGCGTGTATAGACCACCTTTACATCCGGATATGCTTCCTTTATCATGTCGCCCAAAAGTTTTGAGACGGAGAGCACGATGTGCTTCTCATGTGTCTTTGAGGTCTGGCCCGGTGCACCGGGGTCCTTTCCTCCGTGCCCCGGGTCAATCACCACGGTCTTAAGGCCGAGATTCTTTCCCGATGGCTGGCAGAGCGCTCTTTCCTGCCCCGCTGCAAGCACCAGAAGGAGAAGTGCTCCGGCACATATCGCAGTTTTTATATGGTTCATTTTAAAGTCCAATTTGGTTATGATTGAAATAAGTCTTAAATTTGCGTTTTGCAAAAATAGCAAAAACTTGCAAAAACCGGAACACATAGGATATTAATTAATGTCTTCATATAATAAAGGTATATTCGGGAGATTGATGGAAAAATGGGGATTGGCAGTCGCTTTGCTGCTGGTTCTCAGCACTTTTACATTGTCTTCGCAAGACGGGAGACGGACGCGCAGGCAGAGGCTTAGTGCGGCGAGGACGGAAATCCCGGCTGACAGTGCCTCAAAATCCATGGCGGGAGATTCCGCTGCTTTCTCTCATGCGCACGCGGATTCTTTGGCTGCCGCCACCGCGGATTCCCTTGACATGCTGAGCAAGAGTTCTCTTGACGAGCCTGCTTTCACGGCTGCGAAAGACTCTATAATCGAGGATTTCAGCAACGGACGCCGCCTCATATATTATTATGGTGATGTAAGCGTCACTTATGGCAACATGAAGCTCAGCGCGGATTATATGGAATATGACCTGCAGACACAGACCTTGTTTGCAAGAGGCACGAAAGACAGCACGGGGACCATAAAGGGGCAGCCCGTGATGGAGCAAGGGGGCAAGTCATACACCATGGAGGAGGTGAGGTACAATTTTGAAACGCAGAAAGCAAGGATTACCAACATGGTAACCCAGGAGCAGGACGGAATACTCCACGGAAAGAACATCAAGATGATGCCGGACCGCTCGATAAACATAACGAAGGGCAAATATACCGTATGTGATTGTGAGCATCCGCATTATTATCTGCATCTGAGTGCGGCGAAAGTGATGACCAAGCCTTCGCAGAAGACGGTGTTCGGCCCCGCCTGGCCTGTCATTGAGGATGTTCCGATTCCGATAGGGATACCTTTCGGCTTTATTCCGAAGCGCCCTGACAGGGCAACGGGAATACTCTTCCCTACTTTCGGTGAGGAGGCGTCAAGGGGATTTTATCTCAGGGATCTGGGAATGTATTTTGTCATCGGCGACTATTTCGACATAGCGATGACCGGTGACATCTACACCCTCGGTTCCTGGGCTGTGGATCTGAATTCCCGCTACAAGGTAAATTACAAGTGCAACGGCGGCTTTTCCCTCACGTATTCAAATGACCAGAGAGGAGAAAAAGGCAGCACCGACTTCTTCCAGACCAGGAACTTCGGAGTGCAATGGAACCATACGCAGGATCCGAAGGCACGTCCTGGAACCAGCTTCAGCGCATCCGTGAATTTCTCCAGCCCTTCCAACAACCGCTATAACTCTTCATCCATAAACGAGGCCCTCCAGAACCAGATAAGTTCTTCCATATCATATTCGAGAAACTGGAACGGCAAGATTAACCTTTCCGTCAACGCCCTGCATAACCAGAACTCCAGGGACAGTTCATATACATTCACCCTTCCGAACATAACATTCTCTGTCAGCAGGTTCTATCCCTTCAAGCAGAAGAACAGAGTCGGCAAGGAGAAGTTCTATGAGAAATTCTCGCTCGGTTATAACACCACCCTGCAGAACAAGATAAGCTTCAAGGCTTCTGAATTCAACCAGCCGGGTTTCCTGGACAAGTTCCAGAATGGCATGAGCCATAATTTCCAGATTGGCCTGCCCAATTTCACCTTGTTCAAATATGTCAATGTCACGCCTTCGGTAAGCTATGGCATGAACTGGTTCTTCCGCAGGACCGACAAGGAATATAATCCGGACACAGGACGCGTGGAAGACGTAAAAGGCAAGGCCTTCGGCACTTTCGGGGCTACGCACAATTACTCCGGAAGCATAGCCATGAGCACAAGAATCTACGGACTCTTCAATTTCGGGAAACACCGCAAGCTGCAGGCCATAAGGCATGTTGTCTCACCGTCACTCAGTGCCAATTTCAGCCCCGAGAAAGGCACATATTTCAACGGATGGAGGACATTGACATACACTGACAAGAACGGTGACGTAAGGACACAGGACTACAACATCTACTCCGGGCAGCTCAATTCCGTACCGGGAAAAGGCAAGACCGCGGGGCTTAACTTCAGTCTCGGCAATAATTTCGAAGCGAAGGTACGTGACCTCAAGGACACGACAGGCACCGGGACAAAGAAAATAAAGCTCATCGACCAGCTGAATTTCTCGACAGGATATAATTTCCTTGCGGACTCTTGCCGAATGAACAATGTGGGCGTGACAATGTCAACTTCCATTTTCGGAAAGCTCGGCATCAACGCCAACGCCAATTTCGACCCGTATGCCATCCTTGTGAACCAGAACAATCCTTCAGGACGTAAAATCAACCGCTTCGCGGTACAGGAGGGCCAGGGACTTCTGCGCCTTACCAATGCGAGCGTGTCACTGTCATACTCTCTCTCAGGAGAAGGGAAGATAAACGGGAATGACGGCACAAAACAGGCTGGAGGCAACCCCGCTGACCATTATACGAGGATTTATTATCATCCGGTAACCGGTGAATATATCCCTGGAGGATGGCTGTATTATATGAATCCGAACGTGCCTTGGTCCGTCAATTTCAACTATTCGTTTTCATACAGCAAGACCTATCAGTACTCCAACGGGCAGGTCATACAGAACAACAGATACACTCAGACTCTCGGGCTTAGCGGAAACGTGAAACTGACCCCGCGCCTGTCTTTGCAGATGAGCACGAACCTGGACATCATGGCGTTCAGGCTCAGCAGCACGCAGCTTACGGCTACATATGACTTGCACTGCTTCAACATCAATGTGTCATGGATTCCTAACGGCAAGTGGGAGTCCTGGAGCTTCCGCATACAGGCGAATGCTGCGGCTTTGGCAGACCTTTTGCGCTTCCGCAAGAGCAGCAGCTTCTGGGACAACAATTTCTGATAAAATCGCGTCTGGGGTTGCATTTTGCGATTTTTTCATTACCTTTGTGTGTCCTGAAACTCTGCATGGAGTTTTCAATTCTTATAATTAATGGAATTTTCAATGGAATGGCTCGTTTCATTCCGCTCAAAATCTTTACAAATATTTTATGCACAACATTTTCGATTTGAAAGAAATGGATACGGACAGGCTCCGTTCTCTTGCTTCTGAGCTCGATGTAAAAGGGTTCAAGAAAATGGAGAAGGACGATCTGGTTTATGCTATCCTTGACAAGGAGGCAGAACAGAACGCCAAGAATGCCGGGCCGGACAAGCCTGCAAAAAAAAGAGGACGTCCAAGAAAGATAGACAAGCTTGCTCAAGCGGAGCAGCCGAAAGATGCTGCGGCGCCTAAGGCAGAGCCTGAGGCTGCCCCACAGGCAGCAGCGGTTCAGGAAACCGCAGCGCCGCAGCCTAAGAAACGTGGCCGTAAACCGAAGAGTCTGATACAGGCTGAGACAGCGGAGAAGAAACAGGATGAGGCAGCTGTGACGGCTCAGCAGGCAGAACAGCAGGTTGCGGCAGCAAGCCTTCCGGAGCAGCGTGAACAGCAGCAGACTGGGCAGCAGAAGCGTCAGAAGCGTACCAGGATAAACAATAATGCACCTCAGCAGCCTGCTGCGCCGGACCAGATTTCTGATGTCAACGAGAATGTGCAGAAAGAAGAGCTTGAGCATCATGACCAGCAGCAGAGGCCGTATCAGAATGAGTACAGGCAGCAGAATTATCAGAACAACAGGCGCAACGCACGCGATTACAACAACAAGAACGGCTACCAGCAGCAGGGAGGCAATGAGCAGAACAGACAGCGCCAGACCGAACCGAAACTGGAATTTGAAGGCGTCGTTGAAGCGACGGGCGTTCTTGAAATAATGCCGGACGGCTACGGTTTCCTCCGTTCGTCTGACTATAACTACCTCAATTCTCCGGACGACATCTATGTCTCGCAATATCAGATAAAGCAGCATGCCCTTAAGACCGGCGACACTGTGACCGGAGAAATCAAGCCGCCTAAGGAAGGCGACAAGTATTTCCCGCTCGTGCGCATCAAATATATCAACGGACGCACGCCGGAATTCATAAGGGACAGGATTCCTTTCGATTTTCTCACTCCTCTCTTCCCTGAGGAGAAATTCAACCTTCTCGGCAACGGGCACAACGACATGTCATGCAGAATCGTCGACATGTTCACACCGATAGGAAAAGGACAGCGCGGACTCATAGTGGCGCAGCCGAAGACCGGTAAGACAGTGCTCCTGAAATCCATCGCGAATGCCATAGCTGACAACCATCCGGAAGTATATATGATAGTGCTCCTGATAGACGAGCGTCCTGAGGAGGTTACCGACATGGCCCGCAGTGTGAAAGCCGAGGTGGTCGCATCCACTTTCGACGAGCCGGCTGAACGCCACGTGAAGGTTGCAAATATGGTGCTTGAGAAGGCCAAGAGGATGGTTGAGTGCGGACACGACGTTGTCATTCTTCTTGATTCCATCACACGACTTGCCCGTGCATATAATACGGTGCAGCCGGCATCAGGAAAAGTCCTTTCCGGAGGTGTCGATGCCAATGCGCTTCACAAGCCTAAAAGGTTCTTCGGAGCCGCCAGGAACATTGAGAACGGAGGCTCGCTCACTATTCTCGCGACAGCCCTGACTGACACAGGCTCAAAGATGGACGAGGTAATCTTCGAGGAGTTTAAGGGAACAGGAAACATGGAGCTGCAGCTTGACAGACGCCTGGCCAACAAGCGCATCTTCCCGGCAGTGGATGTAACTCTGTCAAGCACAAGGCGTGACGATTTGCTCTACTCCCCTGCCCTTGCAAACCGCATATGGATTATGCGCAAGTTCCTTGCAGACATGAACTGCATCGAGGCAATGGAGTTGCTGCAAAACCGCATGACCCGCTACGGCACCAATGAAGCCCTGCTCCAGAACATGGACAAGGAAGAAATGTAGCATAAGATATTACGGAAAAGGACTGGCCATCGAGACCAGTCCTTTTTTTGTGTTTTTTGGGAATTCCGTTTGTACTACTTTTTAAGGTCCGACTTGACTTTCTCCTGAGTCTGCTTTATTTCGGACTTTATCTGCTTGCCGCCTTCCTTGACATCTGATTGTGCTTTCCTGATGTCTGACTGCACGTCCTTGATGCCGGACTTCATGTCCTGAATCTGCTTGTCAAATTTTGCCTTAAGCTGGTCTGGAGTCAATCCTTTGGTCTCAAGCTCGTGCTGGCCTTTTTTGATTTCGTATTTGACCTTGTTGTCGAACTGCTCAACCTTGTCATATACGTCTGCCTTTGCCATGGCTCTCTTGTAATGGCGGAGCGCGCTTGCCTGGTCAGGATAAGTATATACCCTCTCGACCCTTATGCATTCATTCCCCTCATAAACATAAGTGGTAACATCTATGATTCCGTCATTGATGCGCGTATAGACGACATTATTGCCGATTACCTCGACTTTCTGCACGTCCGAACTGCGATTCCTGACAGCTTCTTTGATGATTTCCTTCTCCTGTTTCTTTTGGCAGGATTTTTTCCCGCAGGACCTGCCGCAAGCTGCAACTGCCATAGCGGCGAGAATGCAACCGATAATCAATAAAACATTTTTCATAACAACCAATAATTAATCAACGCAGCGCTCTCAGTCAATTATTGTGCCTTTACGGCGGAATTCTGATATAAAGAAAGATCCCCGTCACGGAATTGTAACGGGGATTTTTCAGTCAGATGAGGCAGCATCAATACTGGTCCCAGCTCTTTATCTGGATGTCATCTATTGACATCGCGCAGAATGCACGTATGAAGGCTGTAGCCAGACGTGCGTTCGTAATGAGCGGAATATTGTAGTCAATGGCTGCACGCCTCACATGGTAGCCGTTTGTAAGCTCCTTGTGCGAGAAATTCTTCGGAATGTTTATCAGAAGGTCAATCTCCTTGTTTGCAAGCATCTCCAGTGCAGGGCGGTATTTTGAGGCAAGCTCAGGGTCCTGCACTTCAGTAGGCCATATCACGCGCTGAGCAGGAACATCATTTTCATTGAGATAACGGCATGTTCCCTCTGTCGCAAACAAATTGTATCCCCTTTGGTGGAGCAGTCTGCATGCACCGAGAAGGTCGGCTTTCTGGAGAGCGTTTCCGGATGAAATCAGAATGTTCTTCTTAGGAATCTCATATCCGACTGACATCAGAGAGTTAAGGAGAGCCTCATTGAAATCGTCACCGATGCATCCTACTTCTCCTGTGGAGTGCATGTCAACTCCGAGCACTGGGTCAGCCTGCTGAAGACGTGAGAACGAGAACTGCGAGGATTTGATGCCGACATAGTCAAGGTCGAACGCAGACTTGCGCGGAGCAGTCGGCTTGAGACCGAGCATTGCCTTTGTCGCGAGTTCAATCATATTTATTTTGAGCACTTTCGATACAAACGGGAAGCTTCGTGAAGCCCTCAGGTTGCACTCGATTACCTTGATATAGTTGTCTTTAGCGAGGAACTGTATATTGAAAGGTCCCGTAATCTCGAGAGCCGCGGCTATCTTCTTTGCTATCTTCTTGATTCTGCGTACAGTCTCCACATAAAGCTTCTGCGGAGGGAACTGGATGGTAGCGTCGCCTGAATGCACACCTGCAAACTCGATATGCTCAGATATCGCGTAAGCTATGACCTCGCCTCCGTCCGCAACTGCATCAAACTCGATTTCCTTGCATCTCTGCATAAATTCGGACATGACGACAGGATGCTTTTCTGACACTTCCGCAGCCAGGCCGAGGAACTCAGTCAGCTCCTCATGGTTGTAGCACACGTTCATGGCAGCGCCTGAAAGTACATATGAAGGACGCACGAGCACGGGGAAGCCTACCTGGTCAATGAATGTGTTGACCTCATCAAAATTGGTAAGTTCCTTCCACTTAGGCTGGTCGATGCCGAGGGCGTCAACGATTGACGAGAACTTGTGCCTGTCCTCTGCCTTGTCAATTGAAGTGGCCTTTGTTCCGAGTATTCCGACCTTGTTGCGGTCAAGCCTGAGGGCAAGATTGTTCGGAATCTGTCCTCCGACAGACACCACCGTTCCGTGCGGCCTCTCAAGGTCATGTATGTCCATTACCCTCTCGAATGTCAGTTCATCAAAATACAGGCGGTCGCACATGTCATAGTCCGTCGATACAGTCTCAGGGTTGTAATTTATCATGACTCCCCGGTAGCCCTGCTTGCGAATTGTCTGAAGAGCATTGACTGAGCACCAGTCAAATTCCACCGAGCTTCCGATGCGGTATGCGCCAGAACCCAGCACGATAACCGACTTTCCATCATTCTGATATGTGACGTCATTGAAAGTGCCGCCATAAGTAAGATAGAGGTAATTCGTGGCAGCAGGATATTCTGCCGCGAGGGTATCGATCTGCTTGACGCACGGCACGATGCCCTGGGCCTTACGGAATGCCCGTACAATGTCTTCAGCCGCATCTGTATCCATTCCCTTGTACAGTGCATTTGCTATCTGCACGTCTGAGAAACCTTGTACTTTGGCTTTTTTAAGCAGTTCGAGCGGCATTTCCCCGCAGCTGTCATATGCCTTGATTTCCTTGTGAGTATTGACGATTCCCTGAAGTTTATTGAGGAACCATTTGTCTATCTTCGTGAGATTGTGAATCTGCTCCACGGTATATCCGGCCTGGAATGCCTTGCTTATCACGAATATGCGGTTGTCCGTTGGCTCGTTAAGGGCTTTGTCAATGTCATCAACCTTGATGTCCTTGTTGCCCACAAAGCCGTTGGCTCCCTGGCCTATCATCCTGAGTCCCTTCTGGATTATTTCCTCGAAGTTGCGTCCGATGGACATCACCTCTCCGACGGACTTCATGCTTGAGCCGATCTTGCGGGAAACTCCGGTGAATTTGGAAAGGTCCCAGCGCGGTATCTTTGCCACGACATAGTCAAGCGCAGGCTCGAAGAAAGCGGGCGTCTCCTTGGTGACCGAGTTCTTTATGTCGAACAGGCCGTATCCTAGACCTACCTTTGCCGCAACGAAGGCAATCGGGAATCCTGTGGCCTTTGATGCGAGGGCTGAAGAGCGGCTAAGGCGCGCATTAAGTTCGATGACATAGTAATCCATTGATTCCGTGTCATATGCATACTGGACATTGCACTCTCCGACGATGCCGATATGACGAACCATCTTGATTGCAAGGTCGCGAAGATATGAGCACTCCTTGGCGCTGAGTGTCTGTGTCGGAGCAACTACGATGGATTCTCCGGTGTGGATTCCGAGCGGGTCGAAGTTCTCCATATTGCAGATGGCTATGCAATTGTCATAGCGGTCACGCATAACCTCGTACTCTATTTCTTTCCAGCCCTTAAGTGATTTCTCCACAAGCACCTGAGGCGAGAATGAGAACGAGCTTTCACAGAGAGTTATAAGCTGCTCCTCGTTGTCGCAGAAGCCTGAGCCGAGTCCTCCGAGGGCATAGGCTGCGCGTACAATGACTGGATAGCCCAGTTCTGCGGCAGCTTTCTTCGCATCCTCTATCGTCTCGACCGCATGTGACTTGATAGTTTTGACGTTTATCTGCGCAAGTTTCTCGTTGAACAATTCCCTGTCCTCAGTGTCCATGATGGCCTGCACTGGGGTTCCGAGTACCTTCACATTGTATTTCTCAAGTATGCCGTCCTTATGGAGAGCGACGCCGCAATTGAGGGCAGTCTGGC
>DBLW01000172.1:0-230 GCA_002298075.1 Bacteroidales bacterium UBA714
ATAACGGTGCTTGTTTATGGAAGATGATTTGAGGGCAACCGATAGGATAAGTAAAGGTATCCAGCGGTCGATTGCTTTTGAATACCCAATAATATCTTATATAAGGTTGCAGCAACTTACATGGCTTGTAAAATTTGAACTCCTCTTGAATCATTTTACAAAGGTACTTATTTTAGTGGTATCTTGTTTATTACAAGGTAGTTTTTTAGTGCAAGCTATATATAGATATA
>DBLW01000172.1:596-9988 GCA_002298075.1 Bacteroidales bacterium UBA714
ATATACTTGCACCTTGCACTAACCGCAGAATATTTATTTTCAATGATTTACATTTATCAAAAGAAAGCCGTACCTTTGAACCGTAGTTTTAGGCAGACAACGAACAGCCAAAAGGTGACAGAAAAGCGTTATTCTTGTAACCTAAATTGTATCTCCTAAGGCTTTGACATATTGATAATGCATTGAATTTGAGGGATATGGGGTATGTTTATAACCCTCCTCCTGTTGGCGGCGGTGAGGGATGGCTGGCTGGACGTTCCCGGTGACATCGTGTTTGACGGGATGGGACATGAAATAATCTCTTTTCAGGAAAACGTTCCGTTTTTTACTACAGGACGGGACAATGTCAGGGACCTGTATATGGACGGCCGTCCTTATGAAGAGTATTGACACGCGCCGTTGCGGACCGAAGCCGGAGACGGTGGCCAAGTATGCCGAGGCGATACGCATATATGAGACTACGGCTGAGGACCTGAAGTCGATTGCGGCACGTCTCGGCTTGACTTACAATAGCCTAAGCAGTTTCATAAGGCGAAGCAGTCCCATGTCTCCCGCAAGGCATAAGGAGCATTTATTGTCTGGCGACTACGGCGTGAAAAATGAGGTCTGATTCCGCTGCTGTGTTCTTGAGGCTGTGGGTATGGCCTTTGGGGCAGTAGAGGCAGTCTCCGGCGGTGACGGTTTGGATATCAGTGTCTTGGGTACTTCCACTGTTGTCTTGGCCGTTTTCTGCAGGTGAAATTTCAGTAAGGGTTCCTGTGCCGCTGAGGATGAAGATTACTTCGCAGCTGTCGTCATGCGTATGAAGTCCGATTGAGGCTCCCGGTATCAGTCTTCCTTTGAATATGCGGTTGGTGCCGTCAAAGAACATGTCGGCGGAAAGCTCCTTTTCGCCTCCCTTGAAATTCTCAAGCACGCTTGTGCCGATTTTGTCAAATTCTATTTTCATTGGTATATGTTTTCTTGATTATGTCCTGGGCGGGCTTATTCCCCGAGCTTCATGTCTCCGGGCTCAATCCATCCAAGACGTTTCATGATGAGGTGGATGACAAGGCTGATTATGGCCGGGGCCACAAAATACATGAGAATTATCTTCATTACAAGGTTCCCCGGTGCCGCTCCCTCCGCTGTCATTGAGACATAGGCCGCTATCGGTCCTACGAGTCCGGCTGTACCCATTCCGGCTCCGATGGCATTGTTGGTCATATGCATCCAGACTGTCGATATCGGGCCGAGGATTGCCGAGGCAAGGGTAGGGGCAAGCCATATGAGCGGCTTTCTGGCTATGTTCCCGATTTGGAGCATGGAAGTGCCGAGCCCTTGTGAGAGCAGGCTGCTTATGCCGTTGTCGGAATAGCTGATTACCGCGAAGCCTATCATCTGTGCGCAGCATCCTGCCGTGGCTGCACCCGCTGCAAGTCCGTCAAGGCCGAGCATGACGCAGATTGCTGCCGAGCTTATCGGAAGAGTAAGTGCACATCCCACGAGCACTGAGACGGTTATTCCCATCATGGCAGGGCTGAGCATGGTGGCACTGTTGATTACGGCTCCAAGGTGCAGCATCATGTCGTTGATCGGGGAGCAGCACCATTTGGCGAAGAGCGCCCCTGTGACTATCGTGACAAAGGGCGTCACGATTATGTCAACCGGTGTTTTCTTTGATGCAAGCTGGCCCAGTCCGCTGCTTATGACGACTGCCAGGTAAGCTCCGACGGGTCCTCCGAAGCCGTATCCTATGGCTCCTGTGACGGCTGAGGAAATGGTCACGAGCTGTGCGCATTTCAATCCTGAGGCGATGGCAAGCCCGATGCATGCTCCCACGAGAGGTGAGGACGCCGACAGTGAGCCGGATATGAATGAGAGGAAGCCCAGTCCTGGGATTTTTGCTATCTGGCCTATGATGAGACCCATTATGAGTGAGCAGAAAAGTCCCATGGCCATGTGCCCGAGGGCATCCACAATATATTTCTTGAAAAGTGTCTTCAGCATCGCATTTATCTGTTTAGCCTGTGTTACGGCGCGCAAAAATAACAAAAATAGCGTAACGGCCCTGTTTGCGTTAATTAAATTATTTGTATTTTTACAATTTGAAATGAACGGGAGAAAACGAATATTTGACTGGTTATGGTAAAGATTTTCTGCGTAAACACACAGACGAGCAAGACTTTTCCGGAAGGCACGACTCTGCTTGAGATGCTTCCTGAATTCGGATTCGAAAAGCCTTACCCGATATTGGCGGCTTTGGTGAACAATGTATGCCAGGGGTTGAAATACAGGGCTTTCAACAGCAGGCAGGTGGAGTTCCTTGACTACAGGTCATATACGGGCCGCAGCGTTTACTGCCGGTCGCTCTGCTTTCTTTTGTGCAAGGCGGCGAGGGATGTGTTCCCGCAGTGCAAGACAGTGCTCCGCCGTCCTATATCAAAGGGCTATTTCTGCTCTATCGACAAAGGGGATTCCACTCCTCTGACTGCAGCTGACCTTGAGATGATAAAAGAGAGGATGGACGCAATTGTTGCGGCGGATATGCCTTTCAGGCGTCATGAGGTGCGTCTGGAAGAGGCCATAGGGCTGTTTTCTTCTCTGGGACATGGTGACAAGGTCAAGCTTCTTGAGACTTCGGGAGACGTGTATGTCAACTATTATACGCTTGACGACACTCCGGACTATTATTATGATGCCCTGCTTTCGAGCACGGGCTATATGACGGTGTGGAGCCTGAGCATGTACAGGGACGGGCTTCTGCTTCGTGTGCCGGACAGGCACAAGCCGGAGGAACTGGCTCCTTTCATGGAGCAGTCCAAGACGTTCGAGGTGTTTTCGGAGAATCTGAAATGGAACAAGATTATGGGCCTGGATAATGTCGGGGACGTGAATCTTGCATGCCGGAGAGGTGAGGCCGGAGACCTCATAAAGATAGCTGAGGCCCTGCAGGAGAAGAAGATTGTGCAGATTGCCGAGGAGATAGAGCGCCGTGTGAATCTTGACGAGCCTGTGCGCCTTGTCCTGATAACCGGGCCGAGCAGCAGCGGAAAGTCAACCTTCTGCAAGCGTCTGAGCATACAGCTTAAGGCCTGCGGACTGCATCCTGTATCATTCTCTACTGACGACTATTTTGTAAACAGGCTCGACACGCCGCTTCTTCCTGACGGGTCGTATGATTTTGACAATTTCGATACTGTTGACCATGATTATCTCCAGTCGGATGTAATGAAACTTCTTGCAGGCGAGACTGTTGAGGTTCCGGAATACAACTTTGTGACAGGCATGAGGGAGTTTAACGGAAAGAAACTCAAATTGGAGCCGGGCACTGTCCTGCTGATAGAGGGAATACATGCCCTCAACCCTATGCTGACAGACAAGGTGCCGGAGTCCTCGAAGTTCAGGATTTTCATAAATACCATCACCAGCATATCTCTGGACGACCATAACTGCATACCTACGAGCGACAACCGTCTGCTGCGACGCATCTTGCGCGATTTCAACAAGGGAGCATTCACTGCACGGGAATCAATAGCCAACTGGCCGAATGTGCGCCGTGCGGAGGTGAAGTTGATTTATCCTTTCCAGGAGAATGCTGACGTGCTGTTCAATTCTTCATATATAGTGGAGTTCGCTGTGATAAGGCCGTATGCGGAGCGCATCCTGATGACGGTTCCGAAGAATTGTCCGGAATACGGGGAGGTGCACAGGCTCATGAAGTTCCTAAGCTATTTCACTCCTGTGTCGGACAAGGATGTGCCTGCCACGTCGCTTATCAGGAGCTTCATCGGCGGCAGCAGTTTCTGATGTGCCGTGTCAATTGTTGAACTGATGTATTATAAATCAATCATAACCGCAGCGGTGTGCATTATGGCAGCTGCTGCTTTTTCTTCTTGCGGAGGCGGGGACGGGTTTGTTTTCAGGGATGCTGACCTTGTGTTCTGTGTGGCAGAGTCTTGTGCCGGACGGATTGGGGCGGAGCATAGCGGCGGGATGTCGTCTGCCGTGGCCGCGGCTACAGCATGGGATGATTCTCTGAAATTCGACCATGTGGCCATGATTGTTCTCAGGGACGGAGAGCCTTATGTCCTGGAGGCCACTTCTTCCAAAGGCGTTGCCCTGACTCCTTGGGATGAATTCCGTCATTTGGCTTGCGACATGGATGACGAGGGCGGAAAAGGGCTTGTAGTGATGCGTGTGAACCGGGATTTTCCTGTAAGGGAAGCCGTTGAGCGTGCGTATGAGCGTCTCGGACAGGAGTATGATTGGCATTTCCTGCCTGACAATGGGAAATTGTATTGCTCTGAATTGATTTATGAATGCTATAGGGAGGCTGACGGAAGTCCGCTTTTTCCTGCGGCACCGATGAATTTCCGTGATTCGGAAGGGTGTATGCCTGCTTTCTGGACGGAACTTTTTGAGAAATTGGGTGAGCCTGTTCCTGAGGGAGTGCCTGGCACGAATCCCAATGCCATGTCAAAGGCGCCGTTTCTTACACAGGTGCACAGGTGTTTTTCTGATGTAGCGATAAAATGTGATGCCGGGGTTACAGGGGCGGAGGAACTTGAAAATGAAGTCCGCAGTCATAGCCGGAATCTCCCGTGCGGCCTATGAATTTGTCTCATGCAGGTAGGCTCCGCACTTATCTCAGGCCAAGCCATGCACTGAGCCTTTTCCCGAGAATCTTGTCTGATATGATTATTGCCGCAAGGCTTGCAGACAGCAGCACGAACGAGTTTAGGGGAAATGGAATCATGCCATAGATGGGGATGTGCCTTAGTATTTTTATCAGAAGCACATGGACGAAGTATATTCCGAATGAGAAACTTCCTGTAAGAAGCAGTGCTTTGTGGCCCGAAACGTCATAGCTGCATGCAAGAAAACGGCAGGATGCAAACAGGACGGCAGTATTGGTCAGATATGTGGATAGTTTCAGCTGTGAACCGCAATTGGGTATGCCGTGGTATTGCAAGAAATATCCTTCGAACATCTCCAATGACAGGGCGGCAAGGTAAAAGAATGTAAGCCAAGATGTTTTACATTGTGCTCTGACAATCCCGTTACCGCAGAGCAGCCCGAAATAATAGTATGGAATCCAGGCCAGGCATGAGGTGCTCCACCATATGCCGGTAAGTTTGCCGAGTTCATGTCCGTGGAGAAGCGGGAGGTATTTGAAAAACAACAAGGACAAAGGCCCTATGGCAAAAATCAGAAAGCGGTATCTGCTGCGTGACGCAATCTTGAACAGCGGTGTAAGAAGCGCCAATTGGACGTACACGAAGATGTAATAGAGGTTTGCGCCTCCGCCTGCCGTTGCTATGTTGTAGAGAAATCTTGTGCCGATATTCCTTGGCGATAAAACGGTATATAAGAATGTCCATATCATATATGGCACAAGCACCCTTATGGTCCGTTTCCAATAGAATCTGAGCCATTGTTTGTTGCTGCTGTACCTGTCGAAAACGGTAAGGTAACCGGACAAGAACAGAAACATGGCGACTGCAAAATTCACAAACGGCCTTACCCATACTTCCATGGAAGAGGGGCATGTGTGGATGATTATGACGGCCATGATTGCAGCCGCCCTCAGTATTTGTACCTTGTCGTTTTTCATTTGTCTTATGCCGGACCGGGCCAATTATTGCCTGGCAGGTGCCAGTGATAGCTTGAAGTACCTGAATATTTTTGAGAAATTGATTTTTCCATTCATCCTGATGGTCCCGCCCGGGACTTTCAGGGTGTTGTCTTTCGTCGGAATTCAGGGCCGGCCGTAAATCATTTCATCAGTTCGCGGACATTCTCTTCGGTCAATCCGCAAAGTGATGCTATCTGTTCCAAAGGCATCCCGGCTTCAATCATTCTACCGGCTATTTCCATCTTCCCTTCCTCCAGTCCATGCTTTCTTCCTTCTTCCCGTCCTTTCTTTTCAAGGAATGCCTCTCTTGCTATCCTGTCGCGTTCAGTGTACATGTCCTTTTCGTAGATTAGTCTTTTTTCCATATCGAACCCGGCTATTTCCGCGCAGTCGAAGAGCTTTCCGAAGACGTCTTTCTCCATTTCTTGCGGCATGTCTTCAAGCGTCCCCATGTTCTTGAATGAATAGCACCACTTGTCCATGAGCGTCTCGCATTCGTCAAGTCCTTTTTTGAAACGTCCGAGTTCGACAAAGATAGTGAAAATCGTTTCATCGGCAAATTCTTTGGTCCTTGTCTCCATGAAAGTATATCTTGATACGACTTCATCTGTCCACAGAGTCTCATCCGCATGAGGCATAGACTCTTCAAGAATCGCAATCAGATATACCTGCGGTATGTCATAACCGGGACTCTTGTCTTTGGACTTGCCTTTTTCCGTGTCTGCGTCATACACTTTGGAGGTGTAGCTTATGCATCTTTTAAAGAAATACTCCTGACTTCCCCTCTGCATTTCGACAATGAATGTCGTTCCGTCTGCGCCCCTGCACCTGAGGTCGAAGCGGACACCTCTGGTTGATGGAGCCAGCCCTTGGATCTCAGTAGTTGCATATGTGATTTCTTCCACTTTCCTGTGCTTTGGAAGCAGCAGGTTGAGCAGGTCGGTAAGTACCTCCTTGTTTCCTTTGTCTCCGAAAACTGCCTTGAATCCGGCATCGGACATCATGTCCACATACCGTTGTCTCTTCCCGTCTCCCGCCGCTTGCGGCCGCTTGCAATGTTGTCTCCCATGATGCTTTGGATTGAAATTATGTTCCTGTGCATTGTGCACAATTGCAAACATAGTAATAATGGCATCTCTTGAGACCTTCAGTTTTGAGATTTAAATATTTTTTAAAGAAGATATTTCTGTTTCTTTATAAAATTTCTTTTTCTTTAAAAGAGATTGAGACCTTTTCTCCCGGGCGTGCAGTAAGTATGGCGTATCCGTCATTGCATTCCAAAGGCTTGCCGTATGCTGTCAGGCTCATGCCTGAAGGGACTTTTAGCCTGTTTTCCGTCTGCCCACCTCCTGTAAGTGTCATTGATGACGGCATTCCGTTTTTCCATTCGAGGTCAACTTCCGCTCCTCCGCGTACCTTGAATCCTCTCATGCTGCCTTCTTTCCATTCCTCAGGCAGGGCGGGGAGCAGGTTGATGAATCCTTCATGGCTTTGCAGGAGCATTTCAGATATGCCGGCAGCGCCTCCGAAATTGCCGTCAATCTGGAATGGGGGGTGTGAACAGAAAAGGTTCGGATATGTGCCGCTTACATGATGCAAGACTTTTCCGGCATTGATTAGTCCGGATTCCGCATCATTGATGTCCGCATATTCATATGCCGGGTGGAGCAGGCTCCGAAGAAGTTTCAGTGCCCTGTCCCCGTCACCGAGCCTTGCCCAGAAGTTAAGTTTCCATGCCCGGCTCCAGCCTGTTGCCTCGTCTCCGCGCCTGTTCAATGTGTTCCTGCATGCCTGGGCAAGTTCCGGAGTAGAAGACGGTGTTATCTGGTTGCCCGGATGCAGACCGTACAAATGGGACACATGCCTGTGGTGAGGGTCAACTTCCTCATAGTCTTCAAGCCATTCCATCAGATATCCTCCTGAACTTATGCTGTGAGGCGGGAGCTGCGAAATGGCAGCGGCAAGCGAGTCTTTGAAAGAAACCGGGATGTCAGACAGTCCTTCCTCCCTCAGTATTTCTGCTGCGGATAACGTGTTGCTGAAAAGCTCTCTGACAAGCTGGCAGTCCATGGTCGGGCCCATGCAGATGCTTACTTTCTTGCCGTCGCACCAGAACTCGTTTTCGGGAGAGGAGGTCGGGGCTGTCACCAGATATCCGTTCTTTCTGTTCCTTACCATAGTTGAGAGGAAGAATCTTGAGGCTCCCTCAAGAGCAGGATATATCTTTGCAAGATAATCTTTATCAAGGGTATAGGCATAATGCTCCCAAAGATGTGCGCATAGCCATGCTCCTCCGGTGTTTGTCGCTCCCCATGAAGGGTGCTCACCTGGCGCGGTATAATTCCATACGTTGGTCATCATATGCAGCACCCAGCCCTCGGCGTCCGTTCCATAGAAGTTCCTGGCTGACTTTTCTCCGCTCGGAATCAGGTTGAGGACCAGCTCCGTAAGAGGTAGATGCAGCTCCGGCAGATTGCCCGGCTCGGCTATCCAGTGGTTCATCTGGACATTTATATTGGTGTGATAGTCACCGTTCCATGGTGTCTCGAACGTATTGGCCCATAGCCCCTGGAGATTTGGAGGCAGGCTTCCCTCACGCGTGCTTGATATGAGCAGATAACGCCCGTAATTATAATACAGGGTCGCAAGCGCATTGTCCGCCACGCCCTCCGCATATGCCTTCAGCCTTTGCTCTGTAGTCATGGATTCCGTGCCGCATTCTGATTTTATGCTAAGTGATGTCCTTGCGTACAGTTCCCTGTGGCTTTCTACGGAAGAGTCATATAATTTCTTCATATCCTTGCACCTTGCTTTGGAACTTTTGTGTTTTAAGGCTGATTCCGTGACATCCTCAAGCAGTGAAAGTGCCTTTGCGTCATAGCCGTCCCCTTCAAAATAACTCGTAGCTGCAGATATGATGACCCAGGCCTTGTCTGCATCATGTACGCTGATGCAAGGATATACGTTATTGTGTACCTGAGCTTTTTCTCCGGCAGTTATTACTCCGGCATATGCGGCATATCTCATTCCCTGCACGTCATCCTTGCCGCTGTTCAGCGAGCCTTCGAGCTTTATCAGTCCGTCTGAAGTCAGTGTACATTTTCCTCGCCCGTTCCGGTCCATTGAGACTGTGAAATCGAGTCCTTCAGGCTCGGAAACTTCAAGCTCCACGACAATCACATCCTTGTCGCGTGATACATAATACTTTCTGTTGTAATCTTTTCCGCCGCACTGGTAGCGTGTGCAGGCAGTGGCTGAGGAAATGTCCAGCCATCTTGCGTAGTCATGCGTATCCCTGCAACCGTTCCCGTAGTCCAGGGTGAGCCAGCCGAGCACTTCATAGCTTCCGTATGTCCCGCCCCCCGTCGGCTTATGCGGAACGAACCGTTTGTACATGACTTCCTGAGCCTGTGCATTGAGACCCTGCTGGAGCAGTTCCCTTATTTCGTGCAGGCTTTCCGCTGCATCAGGATTTGAATAATCGGCTTCGCATCCGCTCCAGAGTGAAATCTCGTTCAGCACTATTCTTTCCCTGGATATGCCTCCGTCCGGCATCATGCCGAGCCTGCCGTTTCCGAGAGGAAGAGTCTCCTCCCATGCTGATGCCGGCCTGTCGTAAAAAAGGATGCTTTCCGGGTCCGGCTGAAATGTGTTTGATTGGGTGGCAGTGCCTGTCGTACATGATGACGACAGTACGGCAAATGCAGTTGCGGCCATGGCCGTCATACAAAATGCAGTTATTTTCATTATGCGGGTCACTACTGTCCCATTAAAA